>CAXNHR010000017.1:0-24465 GCA_964202135.1 Luteolibacter sp.
CAGTAGCCGAGGATTTCATCCATGGTGCGCCAGGTTTTCGGCACTACCTCCGGCGATGCATCCGGGCCGGGAAGGTGCGCGGTGTCGCGGCCGGTGGTGAAATCATGCCCGTAGTTGAGTTTCACCGTTTCATACCAATCATGGATCGACGGTTCCCATGAAACCACGTTGTTGCCGGTGACCCTGCCGAATTCGGTTTCAATCTCGAAAACCCCGTCGCAACCGGGGTTTCCGGCAGTCGGCAGCCTCAATGGCGGACCGCCACCCGGATGGTCTTGGTTCAGATAGAAAAAATGATTGTCCCGTTGGAAAAACACACCGCGGTCGTCATCCGCTCCGAATGAATCGTGCGGCCGCACGCCGGATTGGTAAGAGCGGGCGACGTGGTTGGGCACGAAGTCGATGATCACCTTGAAGCCGTGTTGTTTGCAGCGCTCAAGCAGGGACTTGAACTCATCCAGGCGCTTGTCGGGTTCCACCGCGTAGTCCGGGCAGACATCGAAGTAATCCCTGATGGCATAGGGGCTGCCTGCGATGCCCTTGAGAATATCCGGATCATCCGCCGGGCGGCCGGGATAAGCGGTGCCGCTCGCCTGCTCCAACACCCCGGTGAACCAGAGGTGGGTGAAACCCATCTGCTTGAGCGATTCGAGCGCGGCGGATGTGATATCGGCGAATTTTCCACAGCCGTTCTCCGCGAGCGTGCCGTGCGGTTTGCGGGTCTCGTTGGTGTTGCCGAAAGTGCGCACCATGAGTTGATAGATCACCGGGCGTGTCTTCGGCTCGACGCGTGGATTATGACTCATCGCCGACATCCAAACATCCGGACGCATGACATGCCAAGCCATGCTTTTCCGCCAGCAAGAACGGCGGGCACTCAGCGGGTGCGGTCGCGTTCCTCGCGTATCACGGCCAGTGCGTCATACACCGCGAAAAGCATCACCACGCAGGTCAATGCGGCGCATGCGCCCCACCAGATGACAAATCGCAGCACGCTGGCGGCCAGCCAAGCGTCGATCAGCCACAGCCCGGCGGCCATCATCAAGAGCGCCGCCATCAGCATGCGCCCGATGATTTTGCGCCGTGCCGCACGGTCGCGCAGAATCGCGCGGGCAATGCCCTTGCAATCTTCCCATCCGGTCTTGCCTGCGGCCATGTGCACAGTCCAGCCCGGCCGGAGCCGGCTTCCAAGTGGGAAATTCCGTATGTTTCACCAACGGATCGCCGCAGCGGCCCAGGTGAGGCCTGCTCCGAAGACCACCAGTACGATGTGGTCCCCGCGCTTGAAGGCGCCGCTGCGGTTCGCCTCGTCGAGCGCGATCGCTACGGCCGCCGCCGAGGTGTTGCCGTATTTGTCGAGGTTGATGAATACCCGCTCGTTGGGCACGGCAAGGCGGTCGGCGATGGCATCGATGATGCGCAGGTTCGCCTGATGGGGAATGACGCAGGCAATGTCCTCAGCGCGCCAACCGGCCCGCTCGATGACTTTTTCCGCCGCCTCCTTCATGCGGGTGACGGCGATTTTGAAAACCTCGCGGCCCTGCATGTTGAGCGTGTGCAGATGCTGGTCGACGTTCTGTGCGGTGATCGGGCATGCACTGCCGCCACCGGGTATCTCAAGCAAGTGCGTGAGATTGCCATCGGTACCCATTTCAGTAGCCACGATCGCCCCCTCGCCGGGTTCGGCACGGCGCAACACGGCGGCACCGGCACCATCGCCGAAGAGCACGCAGGTCGAGCGATCCTCCCAATTGGTGACGGATGAGAGTTTCTCCGCGCCGATGATGAGGGCGTTTTTGAACGCTCCATCGGAAATCAGGCGCTTGCAGATTTTCATCGCATAGAGGAAACCGGAACAGGCCGCCGAGATGTCGAATGCCACGGCATTCATCGCGCCAAGCTGTTGCTGGACGTGGCACGCTGTCGCCGGCGTGGGAGTGTCCGGGGTAATGGTCGCCACGACGATCAGTTCGATATCCCCGGCTTTCATGCCGGCTTGTTCAAGCGCCCTGAGCGCGGCCTTGCTTGCCATGTGCGAGGTGAACTCCCCCTCGGCGGCGATCCGGCGCTCCTTGATGCCGGTGCGGCTGACGATCCACTCGTCACTGGTATCCACCTTTGCGGCAAGTTCTTCGTTGGTCAGGATTCTCTCCGGAACATAGCTGCCGGTTCCCGCGATGCAGACCTCAATGTCGGATGTGCTTTCACTCATGCGGCGGGAGATTGAAACCGCCGGTCCACACTCACAAGCGCGAAGTTGAGCACTCAAACAGACAGGAACCGCCGCACTCCGCCGATGGTGCGTAAATCGGCGTTCAATGCGTGCCCGACGGCTCGGCAGCCACCGATGCGAGCGCCTGCTCGATGCGCTCGTTGACCCGGCTTTCGACCGTTTCCATGGCCACCCGGATCGCATTGCGCACGGCCAGTGCGGTGGAGGAACCGTGGGCGATGATCACCACGCCGTTGACCCCAAGCAAGGGACTGCCGCCGTAGGTCTCGTAGCTGCTTTTTTCCTTGAGAGCCTTGAAAGCTCCATTGGCGAGCACCGCTCCGCACAGACGCAGCGGGTTGCCCTTGATCTCGGCTTTCAGCCACTTCGAAACAGCCTTGGCCGTGGCCTCCACCGACTTCAAAACGATGTTGCCCACAAAACCGTCGCACAATACCACGTCCAGCTCGGTCTCGAAAAGATCGCGCCCCTCGACGTTGCCTACGAAATGAATCCCTGGCGTCGCCTTGAGCAGCCTGAAGGTTTCCTTGGTGAAGGAGGTGCCTTTTTCGTCCTCCTCGCCGTTGGACATGAGGCCAACCTTGGGATTTTTCACGCCGAGCACGTTGCGGGAAAAGGCCGTGCCCATGATGGCATATGCCACCAGATGCTCGGGCTTAGCCTCGGGGTTGGCTCCGGCGTCCAGAATGTGGCAAAGCCCGAATTCATTGGGAATGGCGGTGGCGATGCCGGCCCGGTCCACGCCGGGAAGCGTGCGCAATTTGAGAGTGGCCGAGGCCACCGCGGCACCGGTGTTTCCCGCGGAAACGAAGGCCTGGGCGCGGCCGTCCTTGACCATCTCCATCGCGATGTTGATCGACGATTGTTTCTTGCGCCGCACTGTCTTGGCTCCCGGTTCGGCCATCCCGATGGTCTCCGGAGCATGCACAATGCTCACCCGCGGGTCCTTCAGGTTGAGCCCTTGTTTCGCACACTCGGCACGCAGGACCTGCTCGTCGCCCACCAGAAAAAGGTGCTCCAGCCTCGGGTAATACCGCAGGGCGTCAATAGCTCCTCCGATATTGACAGCGGGGGCGTAATCCCCGCCCATGGCATCCAGGGCGACTTTCATGCGACTTGTGAAATGAGGGTGTGCGACCGCTTGGCCGCTTGATGTAACGGACACGAAAAATCACCGCCTGGGATACTTCCCGGACGGCGATTCTTTGAAACCGAACAGGCAGGCTCAGAGCGCTTCGACATCGAGCACCTGGCGGTCACGGTAGTAGCCACACGACGGGCAGGCGATGTGCGAGGGCACCTTGCTGCCGCATTCCGGGCAGCTCTTGAAAATCGGTGCACGCCAACGTTTCGCGCCACGGCGCATTTTCTGACGGCTTTTGGATTGGCGGCGCTTTGGAACGGCCATGGTTTTGCAGTAGTATTAGGGTTGATCCTTGAGGTCCTTGAGAGTGTCGAGGGCCGACCAGCGGTCGTCGCCCACGGCGCGGGGCGGAGTGCGTAGCTCATCCTCATCGGGTTTGTCCACTGATAAATATCGGGGATCGATTTCACACTTCTGCGGCACATCCCCCTCCTCGCAGCGCGGGTCCACCGGGAAGTGGATCAGGACCTCCTCGCGCAGCGCCTCCGAGACATCCACTTCACCCTCGTTGCCCAGTTCCACCGAGATCGCAGCGTCATCCAGCCGGATCGTCTGGACGAATGGGTGGAGCGTTCTCACGCAGGTGAATTCAAATGGCGCGGAAAGCGAACCCGTCAGCAGCAACTCGGAGCCGAAACGCTGCGCATGCAGGTCATACTCCAATGGTCCCACAGATCGCGCGTCGCCCTCCGGGAGGTCGAAAACCTCACCCGGCAGCTCGCCGCTCATCGATTTTCCTTCTTCCGGCAGCGCGGCGAGATCGATCTTCAAATGCGTCTTCATGCCGCCAATCTATCTCACCGCCGCGCCCCGCCAAGTCACAATTCGCCAATCCGTGAATGCACATTGGCCTTCGTCAGCCATCCACTCATAAATTTTTTCCTCACTGTCTTTCAAAGACTTGCAAGACTCCAGTCTTTTTAAAATCCTAATGATCAGGACTCCCTGAGTATTTTTTACAAATTCCAAGGATGCGCCGGAAACCATCTAACAGAAAAATATTTTTTCGGCCCCTATCGCTAGCTTGCCCCGGTCGGGTCTGTGCGCTCAATGCCCTTGTTTTTGAGCATGTTTTACATTGTGAACACTTTCCTGCGACCACTTTATGTGGTATTGTGAATAATTTGTGGATACCACATGGGCAAAATTGATTTGACCCCGTGACATCGTTTCTTCAGTTTCCACAACGCTGCGCACGTCGCCCCGCCACCGGTTTTCACCCTTCAACACCTCACCATCCACCATGTCAGCCACCACCACCGTCAAACTCGGAGACCGCACATTCATCCTCGATAAAACCAAGGCCGAGGAGGCCTTCGCCGCCAAGAAAGTCATCAATGGCCGTGAAACGATGTTCTTCAACATCCTGCCCCTCAAATACCAGTGGGCCTACGATCTCTACAAGACGATGAAGAACAACCACTGGGAGCCCGAGGACATCACCATGCAGAAGGATGTCGAACAGTGGCGCTCCGATGAAATCTCCGACGTGGAGCGCTGGATCATCAAAATGGGTATCGGCTACTTCTCCGCCGCCGAAGGCATCGTTGGCGACAACATCCTCCACGTCGTCCGCGAAGTGGTCACCGCTCCCGAACTCAAGCTGGTGTTAGGCCGCCACGCCCACGAGGAGAACATCCACGCGGACTCGCTCGTTTACATGCTCTCCTCGCTCGGACTCAACCCGCACGAGTGCGAGGCGATGTTCGAGGACATCCCGACCATCAAGGCGAAGAACCACTTCGTCACCTCTAACAGCCGCGCCCTGCGCCGCGACATCGACCTCACCGTCACCGCCAACAAGCAGGCGCTCGCCAAGAACATCTTCATGTTCGGCCAGGTGATGGAAGGCACCCAGTTCTACGGCCTCTTCGGGATGATCCTCAGCCTCTACCGCCAGAACAAGTTCCCCGGCATCGGCTCGATGTTCCGCTACACCCTGCGCGACGAGTCCAACCACATCGAGGTCTTCCGCAACCTGCTCATGGACCTCATCGATGAAAACCCGGACATCTGGACCGAGGACTTCCGCGAGGATCTCCGCAGCACCATGAAGGAAGGCATCGAGTTGGAGAAATCCTTCATCCGCGACTGCCTCCCCGTCGCCGGCATCGGCCTCAACTCCACCGATTTCGAAACCTACATCGACTACATCGCCGACCGCCGCCTCGAATCCTGCGGCCTCACCCCGCTCAATAAATCCGTATCGAATCCCTTCCCATGGCTCGCCGAGATGATGGACATCAAGAAGGAAACCAACTTCTTCGAAGGCCGCGTCACCGAGTATCAGAAGGCGTCGGCGCTGAGCAATGTGCACGATGATGATCTGTGACTCTCCGAGTTTGTTAGTTTTCAGTGTTCAGTTTTCAGGAAGAAAAATTCAACCATGGCCACCACGACCTTTGAGGATTTGGAAGTTTGGAAACGCGGATGTCAGCTTGCCGTTGATGTTTGCGTAGCCACGCATCACTCGAAAAACTTCGGCCTGAAAGACCAGATGCAGCGCTCGGCCATCTCCATTCCTTCGAACATTGCCGAGGGTGCCGAACGCGACAGCGACGGAGATTTCATCCGCTTCCTGCGCATCAGCAAAGGATCCTGCGGCGAGCTCCGCACCCAACTCTACATCAGCGAAAACGTCCAGACCGCTCTCGGGCTCGAACCCATGGCTAAATCCGGTGCCATGATCCAGGAAACCCGAGAGATCTCCGCCATGCTCCAAGGCCTGATCCGCAGCATCGAACACCGCCGCTCCGCAAAGTAACCACCCGCAATTCTTCATGTTCTCTTCCTCTTCCCTGAAAACTGAACACTGAAAACTAGCAAACTCTCCTCCGCTTCGCCCTTCCATTTTCCTTCATCAAAAACTCCCCACATTCACCTCTCATGTACCACTCCATCGACCCCGCCGAAGACCAGATCCTCAAGCAAGTCATCACCGACCGCTTCGCCCTCGCCCAGTCCGACCGCGGCTACTCGTGGCGCGAGGTGCTTCCCACCGACCGCCGGGCTCCCATTTCCGACATCATCGTCACCCGTGGCAACACGGACACGCATTTTTCGTTAGAGGATGTCGCCGACGCCATCGGCAATTCGCTCACCGACCTGCTCATCTCGCGCCGCACGGATGAAACCTCCATCTTCACCGAGCAGAACCGCCAGTTTGTCTCCGACGTCGCCCACAGCGTGGCGAACTCCCTCACCAAGTCCCTAGACGAGGGCGGCCGCCTGCGCCTCTCAGAAGCCGACCTCTATCTGCTCATCGAAAAGGCCTTGCTGGAGAACGAGGCCTACGATGTCGCCAAGTCACTCGCCTTCCGCCGTTCGATGGAGAAACACGGCAGCGTGGATGTGAACGCCGGCCCGCAGACGCTTCCCGTCCGCCTCATCCGCCGCAACGGCAACGTGGTGCCATGGTCCGAGACCAAGATCGAGATCGCCGTTAGAAAAGCCTTCCTCACCATCAAGGCCAACCCGGAGCCCGCCATCGACATCGCCCGCGGTGTCACCGAGCGCATCCGCCGTGGCGACCAGTCATTCGTCCACATCGAGGACGTGCAGGACATCGTCCAGGAGGAACTCATGCGCCAGGGCCACTTCAAGGCCGCCGAGCACTACATCCTTTACCGCGCACAGCGTTCCCGCCTACGTGAGGAAGCCGAGGCCAATGCCGAGGACCCGAACCAGGAGTTCATGGTCACCGTCACCACCGATGACGGGCTCTCCTCCTTCTGGGACGGCACCGAACTCAAGAAGCGCATCAGTTATGCCATGATCGGCCTCGACATCGCCATGCCGGAAGCCGAGATAGAACGCGAACTCCGCCGCTCCGTTGGCTCCGAGATTTCCGAAAAGGACCTCAAGAACACCATCATCCTCAACGCCAAGGCCCTCATCGAAAAGGACGCCGACTTCGCGAAATTCGCAGGCCGCATCCTGCTGAGTTACATCTACGAGGAAGTGCTCGACTGGTCCATCAACAAGGACGGCATCGACAAGCTCAAGCAAGCCCACAAACTCGCTTTCAAATCCTATCTCAAACACGGCGTCGCCATCAAACGCCTCCATCCGCAGTTGTTGGAAAAATACAACCTCGACAAACTCGCCGACGCCTTCGATCCCACCGCCGACCTCGACTTCGACTACCTCGGCATCCAGACCCTCTACGACCGCTACCTCATCGTTGATAAAACCGGCAGCAAACCGCGCCGTGTCGAAACGCCGCAGTTCTTCTGGATGCGCGTCGCCATGGGCCTCTTCCGCAACGAGGAAACCGACGCCGAGTCCTGGGTCATCCGCCTCTACAACCTCTACAAAGGCCGCCGCTTCTGCTCCTCCACCCCCACCCTCTTCAACTCCGGCACGCTCCACTCGCAGCTCTCGTCCTGCTACCTCTACAAGGTGGACGACTCCATCGAGTCGATCATGATCCGCGGCATCGCCGAAAACGCCTTCCTTTCGAAATGGGCCGGTGGCCTCGGTGGTTCATGGACCGCCGTCCGCGGCACCGGCGGCTACATTCAGGGCACCAACGGCGAGTCGCAAGGCATCATCCCCTTCCTCAAACTCCACAACGACCAACTCGTCGCCGTCAACCAGGGCGGCAAGCGCCGCGGCTCCGGCTGCGCGTATCTGGAAACCTGGCACAACGACATCGAGGACTTCCTCGAGCTCCGCAAGAACACCGGCGACGAACGCCGCCGCTGCCATGACATGAACACCGCCAACTGGATCCCGGACTTCTTCATGAAACGCATGGAGGACCGCGGAAACTGGACGCTCTTCCGTTCCAACGAAGTGCCCGACCTCCACGACCTCTACGGCAAGGCCTTCGAGCAGCGCTACTGCGAATACGAAGCCATGGCCGCCGAAGGCAAGATCTGGTCCCGCCAGTTCCCCGCCCTCGAGCTGTGGAAATCCATGCTCAAGATGGTCTTCGAAACCGGCCACCCGTGGATCACCTTCAAGGACCCCTGCAACGTCCGCTCGCCCCAGGACCACTGCGGCGTCATCCACTCGTCCAACCTCTGCACCGAGATCACCCTCAACACCTCCGACGAGGAAACCGCCGTCTGCAACCTCGGCTCCGTCATCCTGGACTCCCACATCACCCGTGACGGAGCCATCGATCACGAGATGCTCAAGGAAACGATCACCGTGGCCATCCGCGCGCTGGACAGCGTCATCGACATCAACTTCTACCCGACCGCCGCCGCCAAGACCGCGAACAACCGCCACCGCCCGATCGGTCTCGGCGTGATGGGCCTGCAAAACGCCCTCTACAAACGCGGCCTCGCCTTCGCTTCCGACGCCGCCGTTGATTTCAACGACGAGGTCATGGAAGCCGTCGCCTACTACGCCTACAGCGCTTCCAGCGACCTCGCCGCCGAAGTCGGCACCTACAGCACCTACAAGGGCTCCAAGTGGGATCGCGGACTCCTCCCACAGGACACCGTCGATCTCCTCGAAGACGAACGCGGCCGCAACATCGACGTCCCGCGCGGCGGCAAGATGGACTGGTCCGTCGTTCGTGAAAAGATCGCCAAGCACGGCATGCGCAATTCCAACGTGCTCGCCATCGCCCCCACCGCCACGATCTCCAACATCATGGGCACCACGCCCTGCATCGAGCCGAACTACAAGAACCTCTACGTGAAATCCAACCTCTCCGGCGATTTCATCGTGCTCAACAGCGAACTCGTCAAGGACCTGAAAAAAGCCAACCTCTGGAGCCAGGACATGCTCGACCAGCTCAAGTACTTCGACGGCGAACTCGACGCCATCGAAAACATCCCGCAAGCCATCAAGGACAAGCACAAGACCGTCTTCGGCATCGGCCACGAATACATCATCGACGCCGCCGCCCGCCGTCAGAAGTGGATCGACCAATCCCAATCGGTGAACCTCTTCCTCGCCACCCCGGACATGAAGACCCTGTCCCACATGTACCGCCGCGCCTGGGACAAGGGCCTCAAGACCACCTACTACCTCCGCACCCTCCAGGCCTCCAACATCGAAAAGGCCACCATCGACATCAAAAAGGAACAACGCGGCCTCATGGCCTCCACCACCGCTGCCCGCGAATACTCCGCGGAGGAGAAAAACGCCTGCTCACTCGAAGCCATGCTCAACGGCGGGACGTGTGAGGCGTGCCAGTAGTTATAGCCACTTGTGATGAACCAAAATCGAGAACAAGAGATCATTTAGGGCTAATAAGCGGTGCGGGAAAATTACGATGAAACATGGAAACTCTAGCCAAAGCTATTGAAAAGTATTGGCCGAACAAAACTATAGGGTTTGTCGTTCTACCCTCTTTTACGTCAGTTGCCTCACTCTCCCTGCTTGCTACAGTTACTCCCGAGAAATACTTTTCGCTCGCAGTTTCAGCCTCATGTGCCTTAGGAGTCGGTTCTATACTCATATGGCTGTTAGCAAATCGTGTAGCTAAACATCCAAATAAAACTGTAGGTTTCGACTTGGTCTTGGCTCACGAAAACGAGGAACAAGGAAAAAGAATCCATTCAGATTTTTGCACGCGGCTCAGAGATCTCCTCCTGGCCTCCGGGTCCAATTCCAACTATAGCTTCATCGAGCACCCACAGCGCGTATCCCGAAAGTTTCTAGAAGAATCTTCGATCCCTAAATTGTGCAAACGAACCAAATGCTGCTTCGTGCTCTACGGACGGACAAAGCTGAGACAAATTAATGGACGGGAACAGCATGTTCTTGAATTGGCGGGAGGAGTTCGGCATGCGCCCGTTCAAGCAGAAATTAGTAGGCGAATTGCCTGCGAAATGCGTGATGCCCTCGGTTCGGATGTCATTATTGCTCAGGAAAACGACTTGTTTTCTTTTCGGATTACGGCTTCGCGAATTGAAATCGCGACCAAGTATATCGTAAGCATCGCAGCTCTTGTATCGGGAGATTTGGATTACGCCGAAGCTCTCCTCAGGGAGCTTGAAGAACGCCTGATCGAGAACGATCCCGTCCTAAATCCAGAACTTGCTAAGATTAAAAATCGAATCCCAACACGATTGGCTGAGTTAGGAATAATCAAATGTCGAAAAATCGGCGATCAAATTATTTTTGGCGAGAATCGAGAAGCACTGATCACACTGGATAAGGAACTCGCAAGATTTCGCCCTTACATTGGTAGTTGGTATTCAGGCTATTTGCTCGCAGCCATTTGTTGTTTTGAATTGCGACGTGACGTGCAAGCAGCTGTCAAATTGCTGTCTCAATGCCGGATTTTTCCGGATACAACTTGGTGTTATTCGATTGCATTTCTGAAGGCATACGAGGGAGATCTTCATGAGGGATGGCGTTTTTACCAGAAGGCTTTTAGGAAGCCTCCCTCAGACCCAACTATTCCGAATCAATGCGATTCTTTCATTCAAGGAGTTTTATCGTCTGAACCCGATAAAGTTCAACTATGGTATTGCCTTGGGCTCATCAACCTGAAGGCTAAAGATGATCTCGCTGGCGCAAGAAGAGATTTCAGCGCATTCCTGTCCCGAACTAAACAGGGGCAGTTTGATCCACAGCGGAAGATTGCCACGCGATATATTTATAAAATCAATCGAGAATTGGTCGGCAAAGATAATGTCATTTCATTCGATGAAATTGCTGCTTAAACGTTAGCGTCTGTAGTCAGTTCGTGAGACGCAAAATCCACGTCTCTGGGTTCAGTTCTCTCACCGTTTCATTCAACCGCCTCCTGGTCCCGAAAATTCCCCTTTGACAACCCACCCGAAAGCTGTTCAAATGACCGCATGATCCCGCCTGCCACAGCCCAAGTGCTTGCCATGGCCGATTCGGAAGGCTGGGCGACTTGCGTGGAGAAGACACGGGAGGAGCGGAGTGAGGCAGGGCAGTTTTTTACCCCGGCCCCCATCGCCCGCTGTTTGGCCGGGTGGTTTCACGAAAAGGGCCTTAACCGGCCCACGCTGCACCTTCTCGATCCCGGAGCGGGCGGCGGAGCGCTCACAGCCGCGGTGGTGGATCGGATCACGGCGTTGCGGGTTTCCGGAAGCCTTCCCTTGCTGGAGGAAATCACGCTGGAGGCTTGGGAACTGGATCCGGTCTTCATTCTGGCGCTGCGGAAGAACCTTTCTGCCTGCGCGGCCGCCTTGGAGAATGTCGGCATTCGGGTAAAGGTCGATCTCCGGCCGGGCAGCTACGTCGAAGGTGCCGTTGAGGCGCTGTACGGCGGACTTTTCGGCGGCACGGTATCGCCCACGGTCACCCACGCCATTCTCAATCCGCCCTACCGCAAGATCGCCACCCGCTCGCGGGAGCGGCAGTTGCTGAACTCGCTGGGCATGGAGACCTCGAATCTCTACGCCGCCTTCGTCTGGCTCGCGCTGCGCCAGCTCGTCGATGGTGGCGAGCTTTCCGCCATCGTGCCCCGCAGCTTCTGCAACGGCCCGTATTTCCGGGATTTCCGTCAGGATCTGGTCGCGGAATCCACCTTCCAACGGGTGCATCTTTTCGATTCCCGCACCGAGGCTTTCGGCCGCGATGAGGTATTGCAGGAGAACATCCTGTTTCACCTCACCCGCAAGAAGGGTAAGCGTCCCTCGATCACGGTTTCCACGGGCAGCCTGGAATCGCCGAAAGAAGTCCGGATCCCGTCCGAGCGTTTCGTTTGCCCGGACGATCCGGAAAAGGTCATCCACATTGCCACCGGCAGCGATGCGAACGAGATCCGGGATTTCATCCAGTCCCTGCCTTGCCGCATCGGAGAGCTGGGCATCGAAGTTTCGACCGGGCCGGTGGTGGACTTCCGTCTCAAGTCCTCGCTTTCCAAGCGCTTGGGAAAACATGACGTGCCCTTGCTCTATCCGCACACGGTCCGGGCAGGCCGTGTGATCCCGCCGCTGCCGGATGCCTCGGGTTATGAAGACGCCCGTGTCGGCAAGAAGCCGGTCGCCATCACGGTCAACGTCGAGACTCGCCGCTGGCTCATTCCCGCCGCCCGATTCGTGCTCATCAAACGCTTTTCCTCGAAGGAGGAGAAACGCCGCCTCGTCGCCGGAGTGCTCGATCCCAAGGACTTCTCCGAAGGCCTGATCGGCATCGAGAACCACCTGAACTTCTTTCATCGCAAGCGCGCTGGATTGTCCGTAGCCATGGCCAGCGGCCTCTGCCGTTTCCTCAATTCCTCCGTGGCCGACCGCTACTTCCGCCAGTTCAACGGCCACACCCAGGTGAATGCCACCGATCTGCGCGCCTTCCGCTATCCGGACGCCGAGAACCTCGAACAACTCGGCAAAGCCAAGTTGGACGACGGAGATCAAACCGCCATCGACCTTGTCATGACCGAACTGCTTGGCGCACCCTCATTCGCATGACGATGAAACCGGCGGCGACAAAGCGAGTGAAGCAAGCTCTTGAAGTGCTTATCGCCATCGGCATCCCCCGTGAACAACAAAACGAGCGATCTGCTCTCACTCTGCTCGCGCTTGCCGACATACAGCCGCGCACGCCCTGGAAGTCCGCGAAGACGCCGCTCCGCCGGATCACTGAGATGATGGACTGGATGCGCGACCACTACGAAGTCCGCTACGCTCCCAACACCCGGGAAACCGTCCGTCGACAGACCGTGCATCAGTTCGTCCAGCACGGCCTGCTCATCGAGAACCCCGACAAGCCGGATCGCCCGATCAACAGCCCGAAGTGGTGCTATCAGCTTTCACCTGAAGCGCTGCAACTGTTGAAATCCTTCGGCTCAGCGGCCTTTAAGGAGCAGCTCCAGCAGTTCTGTGAGAACCCAGCCGCCAGCACACTTCAAGGGCGACACCGCGATCTTCCCCGTGAGTGCGTTCGCCTCCCAGACGGCGTGGTCATAGAACTGTCAGCCGGCGGCCAGAACACCCTGATCCGCGCCATCGTCGAGGAATTCGCCCCGCGTTTCGTCCGCAGCCCGAAAGTTCTCCTGTTAGGTGACGCAGCGAACAAGGAAATCATCAGCGACGACAAGGCCCTCGGGGAACTTGGAGTCGTTCTTCCCAAACGAGGTAAGGCTCCCGATGTTTTGATTCACGATATCCATCACGATTGGCTATTTATTATCGAAGCCGTTACCTCACATGGTCCAATCGATCAAAAGCGTAAGAACGAATTGACCGCCCTTTTTTCTTCCGCTCGCCCGGGCTTGGTTTTCGTCACCGCATTCATGGACCACAAGACTTACAGCAAATACCACGTTTCAATTGCCTGGGAGACAGAAGCTTGGGTTGCCGAAACTCCGGATCACATGCTTCATCGCAACGGCTGTCGATTTCTTGGACCTTATCCGCTCTGACTCAAATGCTTTCCCCGAGCACAGCCATTTCCCCCCCCCGCGAGGCCGGTGTCGTGTACACCAAGCCGTGGATGGTCGAGCTGGTGCTGGATCTGGCCGGATACCTGCCGGAGAAGCGCTTGGCGGAGCTTGTGGCGCTGGAACCCTCGGCTGGTGACGGAGCCTTTCTGAGCGCCATGGTCCGGCGTTTGGTGGAATCCTGCGAGCGCCACGGCACATCCTTGGCCAAGGCCGCCTCGGCCCTGCAAGCCTTTGAGATCGATCCGGAAGCCGCCGAAAAGGCGGTGGGAGTCGTGCGGGAGACCTTGGTTTCCCTGCTGGTTCCGCCCGCCACGGCCGAGAAACTCGCCCGGAGCTGGATCAAGGTCGGCGATTTTCTCGAAGCCTCGCTCTGTTTCCCCATCGCCGACTTTGTCATCGGCAATCCGCCATACATCCGCCTGGAGGAGATCCCGGAGAAGAAGGCGGCCATGTATCGCAACGGCTTCAGCGCCATGCGCGGACGGGCGGACATCTACGTCGCCTTCTATCAAGCCGCGCTGCTCCAGCTCAAACCCCGCGGCGTCTGCGCCTACATCTGCGCCGACCGTTGGATGCTCAACGACTACGGCAGCGCCCTGCGCGAGTTCATCACCACCGAGGGCTACAACGTCCGCCACATCATCGAGGCCCACGACGTGCAGGCCTTCGAGAGCGAGGTTTCCGCCTACCCCGCCGTCACGATCATCGCCCGCGAGGAGCAAGGGCCGGTCATCGTTTCCAAGGCCCTGCCCGGCATCGAAACCGAGAACCGCGCGCGATTGGTCAAATCGCTGGGTTCGTCACTAGGTTCGAATCCTGGAATCCGCAGCGCCCGCTTCGACGATTGGTTCCACGGCACCGAGCCTTGGCCTTGTTCCTCGCCGGAGGCCTTGAAGCTTCTCAAGCATCTCGAAGCCACCTGTTTCCCGCTCGAGTGCAAGATCACGGGCACCAAGATCGGCATCGGCGTCGCCACCGGAGCGGACAAGGTCTTCATCTCGCCCACCAAACCGGACATTGAGCCCGACCGCATCCTGCCGCTCGCCCTCGCCTCGGATTTGAAGGACGGCAAGGTCCAATGGTCCGGCCACTGCATGGCGAATCCATGGAACGGCAGCGGCTTGGTCGATCTCGCCGTATACCCGCGCCTAAAACAACACCTCAAGCCGCATCACGAACTCCTCTCCAGCCGTCACACCGCGAAAAAGGACCGCGCCGAGAACTGGCACAAAACCATCGACCGTGTGAACCTCGCTCTCGTCAAAAGGCACAAGCTCTACATCGCCGACATCAAGGACCGCCTGCTCCCGGCGCTCGATACCGGCAAGACCTACCCCCAGCACAACCTTTACTGGATCACTTCGGACACTTGGGACCTCAAGGTGCTGGGAGCATTGCTCATGTCCGCCGTCGGCGAGTTCTTCATCCACTGCTACGGCGTGCGCATGCGCGGCGGCTACCTCCGCTTCCAAGCCCAATACCTCCGCCGCATCCGCGTGCCGGATCCCAAGAGCATCTCTCCAAAACTTGCCGAAACTCTCCGCCAAGCTTTCGACACCCAGGATTTAGAACTCGCCACCCGCGCCGCGATGGAGGCCTATGGCTTGGACAAACTGCCCGAACTCGCGGCAGCCATCCCCGGCACAGCACTCACTCCACACTAAAGAACATTTTGAATCAGCCCACCTATCAAAAACTCGTCGCCAAAGCCGTCCGTTACTTTTGGGACACCCGGCGCAGAGCGATTGAAGACAAGGCCACCAAAGGCTCAATCGATCAGGGAAACCGTGGCGGAGCGACCGCAGGAAAGAATCTGGATGGATTCGCCGCCCTGATCGCCAGCCAGATCAAGAAAGTCGGACCTCCTGATTTGGAAATCCACCTGTTCAAACAACTCGTGGTTCTGCCCGGCTACTTCCGCCCGGCAAAGCAGTGGGATGTCGTGGCGGTTTACAAGAGCAAGCTGCTGGCCGCCATTGAACTGAAATCGCTCGGCGGTCCATCGTATGGCAACAATGCCAACAATCGTTGCGAGGAAGCGCTCGGCTCCGGCGTGGATTTCCGAACGGCACAACGCGAAGGAGCGTTCGGAATCGGCGCGGCTCCATTTCTCGGATTCATGATTCTCGTCCAAGATGACGCCCGATCTAACAGTCCTCCAAAGATGGAGAGAGTCAGCCCGCACTTTTCCATCTATCCGGAATTCAAAACCGCATCCTACCAACGGCGGATGGCGATCCTCTGCGAAAAGATGGTGCAGGAAGGCATCTACGATTGCGCCGCAGCGATCAGCTCTCCGCTTCCTCTGAAATCGAAGGATAACGGAAAGTTTCAAGACCTCTCGGAGCACAACACCTTCCGGCACCTGCTCATCAAACTGGCGGCCCATATCCAAACCGAGGTGTCGTTCGGGTAACGCGACCACTCTCCCACCATCCATTCGTAGAAGGTGGATCCAGGCAGCGTTCCCCATTCTCACGCCATCACGTAATATCGCCGGGCCCGGGATTCTGAAACGATCTGATCGTCAGCAAGTCATTTGCTTTCCCCTCCTCAAACCCGCGGAGGGTTTCCCCCCACCCCCACATGAAACTAATTTCATCAGGCACCCAGAGTGCTTCGGTCAAGGCTGATGCCGGCCGTCTCGCAGACTTCGTCTTGTTCACGCAGCGCAGTTGCATCCTGAACCTCTCGAAAGAGTTGACCCGCGGCAATTTGTCGTATCCCCAATTCTTCCTGCTGACCTACCTTTCCAGCGAAGAATATCTGACAATGACTGACATCGCGAAAAAGATGGGTCATTCGACGGCAGCGGCAACCGGCCTGGTGGATCGCATTGAGAAGCTGGGTTACGTGGAACGCACCCATGCTCCGGAAGACCGGCGCAAGATCATGGTGCGCATCACGTCGAAAGGCGTGGAAATCGTGTCCCATTTGAGAAAAGAAATCGCAACCGACCTGGCGGGCATCCTGTCCTCGATGGACGAGGAGGCCACGGAAACGGTGGAGAATACGAAGCGCGCGATTTCTTCACGCCAGATCGCGTGATTTGGCTGATGGTTCCTTTGTTTCGGCTCATCCGGATACTCCACCAGCTTCCCGGCTGGGCCAAGCACCCCGGGGATAGCGCCGAATCCCGCTTGCCCCGCGCTGCCCGCCGCATAATCTCGCCGGCATGTCATCCACATTCGGCCAGGTTTTCCGCATCCACACCTTCGGCGAGTCGCACGGCGGCGGAGTCGGTGTCGTTATCGATGGCTGCCCGCCTCGTATCCCCGTTTCACTGGAACACATCCAGCGGGAGCTCGACCGCCGCCGACCAGGGCAATCTGAAATCGTCACCCCCCGCAAGGAGGCGGATGCCGCGGAAATCCTCTCCGGCCTCCACGACGGACTCACACTCGGCACGCCGATCTCCATCGTGGTGAGAAACACCGACCAGCGCCCGGGTGCCTATGATGAGATGGCCGTGAAATACCGGCCGAGCCACGCGGACTATACCTATGATGCGAAATACGGCATCCGCGCCCCGTCCGGTGGCGGCCGTGCTTCCGCCCGCGAAACCATCGGCCGCGTCGCCGCCGCCGCCGTCGCCCGCCAGGTGCTCGACACCCTGCACCCCGGCATCGAGGTGCTCGCCTGGGTGAAATCCATCCAACACCTGCAGGCCGATGTCGATCCGGCAAGCGTCACCGCAGCCGACATCGAATCCAACATCGTGCGCACCGGAGACCCGGCGATGGTCGAGACCATGATCGATCACATCAAGGCCATCCGCGGCGAGGGAAATTCAGTTGGCGGTGTGATCGAATGTGTCATCCGCAACTGCCCGCCCGGTCTGGGTGAACCGATTTTCGACAAACTGGAGGCCGACCTCGCCAAGGCCATGCTTTCAATCCCGGCGACCAAGGGCTTTGAGATCGGCTCAGGCTTTGAAGGCACCCTTCTAACCGGCCGCGAACACAATGATCCCTTCCGCATGGTCGATGGCAAGGTCCGCACCACCAGCAACCGCTCCGGCGGTGTGCAGGGCGGCATTTCCAACGGTGAGCACATTGTTTTCCGCGTGGCCTTCAAGCCCACCGCGACCATCATGACCACCCAGGAAACCGTCAGCAGCTCCGGCGAAAACACCGAACTCCAGGGCAAGGGCCGCCATGACGCCTGCGTGCTGCCACGCGCCGTGCCGATCGTCGAGGCGATGGCCACGCTCGTTCTAACAGACCACTTGCTGCGTCAGCGGGCGACGGTCTGCATTGCGTGAGCGTCGATTCATCCGCGTCAGGCGAAGACCGAGGTCACGGGTTTGCCCTTGTCGGCGATGGTGAAGGGTCTGCGGCTTGGCGACATGATCACCTCGTCGGATGAGATGCCGAGGGCGTGGGCGATGGTGGCGTTGAAATCCTGCACGGTGACCATGCCATCCTTCACCTTGTTGCCACCGGCATCGGTGAGGCCATGTTTGATGCCGCCCTTCACGCCGCCACCAGCGAGCACGCATGAGAAGGCCGAGGGATGGTGGTCGCGCCCGCCCTGATGGGCGGCGTTGATTTCCGGCGTGCGGCCGAATTCGGTGGCGACCACCACCAGCGTCTCGTGAAGTTTTCCGCGGGCTTCGAGATCCGTGATGAGTGCGGCGTAAGCCTGGTCGAACTCATTGCAGCGGCCCTCCACTCCGGTGAAGTTGTCATAGTGGGTGTCCCAGCCGCCGAGCTGCACTTCCACGAAACGCACGTCATGCTCGACGAGGCGGCGGGCCAGCATGCAGCCCTGCGCAAAGCGCCCGGGACCGTAAAGATCGCGTGTGCCCTGCGTCTCGTCGCGCAGGTCGAAGGCTTTCAAATCCTTGGAATTCATCAGTGAGACGGCCTCACGATACAGTTCCTCGTAGGCCTGCACGTCGGCATTCGGGAAACGCTGGTGAAACTGCCGGTTGAGCTTGTCCGCCAGCGAAAGCCTTCGCTCGAAATCCTCGGGTGTAACCGCGACGGAGCGGCATGAGTCCTTGAGTCCTTCCTCGGGGCTGCCGATGGGTGCGGCTGCATATTTCGCGCCCAGAAACCCGCCACCGGTGAGGTCCGGCGAGCTGTCGATCGCCACGAAACCCGGCAACTCCGGATGGAGGCGACCGCCGAGGCGCAGCACCCATGCGCCGAGCGACGGATGCTTGATGGTGCCCCGCATGCCATAACTCGTGTGCATGATATAGGAACCCTGCTCGTGGGCTCCCTGCGTGGAGTTCATCGAGTTGATCACACAAACCTTGTCCATCACACCGGCGGTGTGCTTGAGATAATGTCCCAGCATCACGTCATCCGCCTTGGTTGGTATGGCATTCGTCTTGCCCATCAAGTCCTTTTTCTTCGGCTTGGGATCGAAGGTATCGAGGTGGCTCATGCCGCCGTTCATGAAGAGATAAATGACATGTTTCGCCTTGGCCTGTGGATTGAGCGATGGGGCGGCTCCGGCAATGGTGGGGCCGGACATCGGCAGCAGGTGCACGCCCAGCAGCGTGCGGGCGGCGGTGGACATGAAGGACCGGCGGGTCGGTTCGTCGGTTTTGAGCCAGGGATTGGAAGACATGGGATTATTGGAGGAAAAGGAATTCGGAAGACATGATGAGCGAGGAAACGATGTTGCGGCAGCCGTCATCGACACCGCGGGCCGCGAGTTCCTCCAGCATCCAGGACATTTCCTGCTCGGTGGGCGGGCGGTTCAGAATCGAGATATGCAAACGCCGGATCCTTTCCTGGTCGGAGGACACGCCCTCCAGGCATTGGTAAAGGTGCGCGTCCGGATTGTTGACGAGTTGGTCCTGCACGAAACCATTCATCAGCGAGAGCACCTGCCCGACGTTGGGCTCGCGGCTGGCGGCATCCACCACCTCGCGGTCAGAGGCCCCGAACAGATAGAGGAAATGATCGCGCGGAGCGGGTGATGGAAGCTCGGAAGCCCTCACCAGCGCACCGGCAGTGTGACGGCGGGCGCGGGTCATCATCATCCCGCCATCCTCGGCCGAATGGCTGCCGCTGATGATTTCGTCCGCGAGCTTGGAAAAGTAGGCGCGCAGTTCGGACTCGGATTTCAGCGCCAGCACCTCCTTGGAAAGCTCGGGCATGGTTTTCCTGCCCACCAGCACCGGGCGGCCATCCAGATAGATCGTGTCGTCGAGCTTGGGCGCGAGGTCCTTGTCGGGATCGCCTTTGGCCAGGGTGATCAGCGAATCCCAGATCTGCTCGGCGGACAGCCGCTGGATCTTGCGGCCATGGAAATCATCACCGCCATCGACCGTCGAGGGATTCGGGTTGGTGCCGAACTGGAAGGTGCGGGTGAGCAGAAGCACATGCTGGAAGGCGCGCAGGTCGTATTGAAACTCCGCCATCAGTTCGCCCAGCAGTTTGGCAAGCGGCGGGTGGTGGGTTTTCCCCGGCGGCATGTATTCGTCCACCGGATCGTAAAGTCCCTTGCCCATCACGCGCTTCCACATGCGGTTGGCAATGACGGCTGGAAACCTCTCATCGGTGCGGCCGACAATCCACTCGGAGAACATCTGCCGGCCGTTGTTTTCATCGCGCTTTTCGTTCATGCGCACGGTTTTACCGAAAGGCGTCCGCGCGCCGACGATTTCACCGGGTTTGCCATCCCGGTATTGGTAATCCGGCGGCAGGGGGATGCGACCGGCGCCGCC
The DNA here is from genome assembly GCA_964202135.1 of Luteolibacter sp. Lineage (GTDB taxonomy): Bacteria > Verrucomicrobiota > Verrucomicrobiia > Verrucomicrobiales > Akkermansiaceae > Luteolibacter. The sequence continues at coordinate 20,393 of CAXNHR010000017.1, forward strand.
ACCGGCAAGCGACATGCCATAGATGCCGTCCCAGAGGATGCGGGCGATGCGGAATTCCTGCGAACCGGCACGCCGCCCCTCGCTGAGCTCGCTCCAGAGCGGCTGCATCACCTCGCGTTGCAGTGGCTCCTGGCCATGGGTGAAAGCCGCGAGTTGATAGAAATCATGCCGCTCCGCGCTGCCGAAAGGATCATCATGGCATTGCGCGCACTCCATGCGCTCGCCAAGGAAGATGCGCATCGTGTTGGAAAGATTGTCCAGCGGCATGCCGCGGTCCCGCGTGTAATATCCCACCGCCGCGTTTTCCGGGTCCCAGCCGTCGCCCGATGAGGAGACCAAGCGGCGGGTGAACTCATCCCACGGCATGTTTCCCGCCATCGCCTTGCGCACCCAGTGGCGATACGGCTCGTTGCTGGCAGTCGAGTTGACGCGGCCGTCGGTCACGCGCAGCAGGTCGAAAGCCCAATTCGCCATGTGACTGGAATATCCTTGGGAATTGAGCAGATAGTCCACCAACTGCTCGCGCTTGCCGGGATCCTCGATCTCAAGAAACGCCAGCGACTCTTCCGAGGTGGGAATCCGGCCGATCGAAACCAGGAAGGCCCGGCGCATGAAGGTGGCATCGTCGGTCACCGGTGGCACCGGCAGGTTCTTATTGCGGTAAAACGCGGCCACCTGCTGGTCGATGCGCAGCGCCGCCCGCTTGAGCAGCGCCGGGTCCGGCGGAAAATTCTCCGCAGCACACAACCCGGTGGCTGCCAGAATTGTGGCAATCGCGGCAGAAACAAGCGGACGTATCATTTTCTCCATGGCAAACCACCAACCTAGAAGCCCGCCCGATTGTGTCAACCCGGCGCTCGCAACATCCGTCTTTCCAATGCTTTCCCCATCGTTCCAACCGGATCTGACAGTCCTTGGGAATGCAAACAACGGATTGGGCGTGCGGCCGCACGCAGAATCCGTTGTTTTCAAACTTCCGCCCGAACGGTGATTTTTCGCGCCAAACCCTTGCCAGTCCGTGAGTGGTCGTTTAAGTCCAGCGCCTATGGCTAACTATCGTGTGCTGGTTTCGGACCCCATCTCGGAAAAGGGCGTGGACGCCCTGCGCAACGCCCCGGGCATCGACGTTGACGTCAACACCGGCCTCAAGCCGGACGAGTTGCTCAAAATCATCGGTGACTATCACGGTCTGGTGGTGCGCTCCCAGACGAAGGTGACGCCGGAAGTTTTCGCTGCCGCCAAAAACCTCAAGGTGATCGGTCGCGCCGGTGTGGGCGTGGACAACATCGATCGCGCCGCCGCCACCGACCACGGGGTGGTGGTGATGAACACGCCGAGCGGCAACACGATTTCCACCGCCGAGCACGCCTTCACGCTGATGCTCTCGCTAGCCCGCAACATCCCGCAGGCGCATGCCTCGATGATCGCCGGAAAATGGGACCGCAAGTCCTTCGAAGGCGTGGAAATGAACGGCAAGCGCCTCGCCATCCTCGGCATGGGCCGCATCGGCACTGAGTTTGCCAAGCGCGCCCAGGCATTCGGCATGACGGTCGTCGCCTTCGATCCGTTCCTCACCGCCGCCCGTGCCCAGTCGCTCAAAGTCGAGCTCGCCGAGAGCCCTGAGGACGCGCTTGCCGGTGCGGATGTGGTCACGCTGCACATTCCCCTCACGCCGGAAACCAGCCACATTCTCGACGAAGCGCGCCTGAGCCTGATGAACCGCGGCGCACTGGTGGTCAACTGCGCGCGCGGTGGACTCGTCGATGAATCGGCCGCCAAGGCGCTGCTCGACGAAGGCCACCTAGCCGGCATCGCGCTGGATGTCTTTGAAGCCGAGCCGCCGCCCGCGGATTTCCCGCTTTTTGCCGCGAAAAAATGTGTCTTAACCCCGCACCTCGGTGCTTCCACGGCGGAGGCTCAGGAGAACGTCGGCATCGAGGTGGCGCACCAGGTGAAGGATTTCCTGGTCACCGGCGAGATCCGCAACGCGGTGAACATGCCCAACCTCGACAGCCGCACGCTCGAAAGCGTCGGCCCCTACCTCGACCTCGCCAACTCGCTGGGCAAGCTGCTCTCGCGCATTGCCCCGGCCCAGTGCGATGCGATCCGCGTTTCCTATCTCGGACCGGTTTCCGAACTCGATACCGAGTTGATCACCCGCCGCGTGCTCACCGGCTACCTCGCCGCAGCCCACGATGAGGCGCAGGTCAATCTGGTCAACGCCCCGGCCGTGGCCAAAAGCTTCGGCCTGCAGGTTTCCGAATCCACCGTGGCGCTGGCCACCAACTGCACCGAGCTGATCGAGGTTTCCGCCGTGAAAGGCGATGAGGTTTGCACTGTGGCGGGCACCTTTTACGGCAAGGCCCCGCGCATCGTCCACATCGCCGGTCACAACGTGGAAACCAGCCCCAGCGGGCGTTTCCTGTTTGTCGAAAACGACGACCGGCCAGGCATTGTCGGCCTGATCGGCACCTCGTTGGGCGGCGCATCGGTCAACATCGCCAACATGGCGCTCAGCCGTGATCCCGAGCACTCGCGCGCGGTCACCGTGATCGAGGTGGATACCGAGCCGCCCGCCGCACTGCTTGCCAGCCTGCGCGCCGCTCCCGGCATCATTCGCGTGCTCAGCTTCGAATTGTAAGTGTGTCACCAAGATTGTCACACGATCCGCACTGACAAGCGGCGGAATCCGTGTTTTTAGATCCAGCCATGCACACTCCGGATGAAACCACCGCGCTGCTGGCCCGCGAACGATTGACGATTCATTGCGAGTCGATGAAGGAGCTCCTGCTGGGTCTGCTCGATTCCAAGGGCAGGGTGGCCGAGGAAATTCATGCGATCCGCAAGCTCGGCAAGTCGCTGCGCGGAGGTTTCTCCCTGTTCCGGCTGGGCAAGAGTGCGGCTTTGGAAATCCAAGCCATCGGCCGTTTGTTGTCCGGCCCGCGGGATGCGGTCTCGCGCCTCAACACCTGGAACAAACTCGGCTGGGTGCGAGACCCCGGGATTTGCGCCGCCATCGCCGGACTGCTGGATCAGCAAACCCACTCCGCCGCGCGCCGGCCGCCACCGGAAACCATCGCCTGGTGCGTGGACCGCGTGAGCGCGGCCCTCGAAGAGTTGCAGAGCCTGCCCGCCGATCACCTGCCGGAGCGGATTTCCAAAGGCCTCGCAAAACTTGAAAAGAAGGCCCTCGCCCGTTGCCGCAAACTCGACCGCCGCGCCGAGGGGGATTTCCACGAGGCCCGCAAGGCGGTGAAGGCATGGCTCGGCGCGATCGTTTTCCTGCCGCAGGACAGCATCACGGCGGACCCGGTCCTGCACGAACTGGCTGAGTTGTTAGGCGATGAAAACGACCTCGCAACCCTATCCGGATGGCTGGCAAACCATGGTTTCACATCGAGATTCGCGCCGGATTTGTGGAAAACGATTGCCGCCGCGCGCGAGAAGCTGCAGCGAAAGGTGATCAAGGACGCCGCGCGCCTGGACGCAGCCGGGCGAAAATAAAGGCTTCTGCGGGCGGGAAATTTCCAGCTTTTGCTTTGGCAGGGGTTGCGCGGCGGGCATTTTCCACTATGGAGGGGGCGTTGCGCCGCTATGGCCAACAACATCCTCCGACCATCATGGCAGACTCCTCCGCTTTTTCCCTTCGTCATCTGGGTCCCTTGGGTGCGGACCGCGATCACATGCTTCAACTCACGGGCTACGCCTCGCTGGACACCCTGATCAACGCCGCCGTCCCCGGTGGCATCCGCATGCAGGCAGCGCTCGATCTGCCGGAAGCCCTGCCGGAACATCAGGCGCTCGCGAAGTTGAAGGAGATCATGGGGAAAAACCGCGTGATGAAGTCATTCATCGGCCAGGGATATCATGGCACGCACACGCCGGGCGTCATTCAGCGCAACATCCTGGAAAACCCCGGCTGGTATACCGCCTACACGCCTTATCAGGCGGAGATCGCGCAGGGCCGCCTCGAGGCATTGCTCAACTTCCAGACGATGATCACCGATCTAACAGGCCTGGACGTCGCCAACGCCTCGTTGCTCGACGAAGGCACCGCCGCCGCCGAGGCGATG
>CAXNHR010000018.1:0-23141 GCA_964202135.1 Luteolibacter sp.
ACCTGCGCGTGGGCGATCCGGCCATGGACCACGGCCATGAGGCTCGCCGTGGCGATGTTGTTGAGCGACTGTCCGAAATGATTGTGAACGAGGCCGCCGGGATACTGATAGATCACCGAGCACACGTCGCGCGAGTCGCCATGGGGATCAGCCCGCATGATGCGAGAGGAGCCGGATGCGGAGTGCGGGCGCTTGCCCGTGACCCACAGGGCGGCGTCGATGGCATGGATGTCATAGTTCCCGATGTAATCACAGCCGAGAGAGATGTCGTTGATCCATGTGAGGTTTTGCAGGCGGCTCTCGATGGTCGATGTTTTGGGAGGGTCAGCGCTTCCGGAGCCCACGCCGAAGGTCTGGATATGTGCCAATTCGCCGATAGCGCCCTTGCGGATACGTTTGACAACCTCCATGTTGGAGGGCTCCGTGGGCATCTGGTAATCGACCAGAAACACGCGTTGTTTTCCCGTGGCCAGTTTTCCCGCGGCCTCGATTGCGAGACAGCCCGGGACGTCCACCGCGACCGGTTTTGCCATGAAAACGTGAAGCCCGGCCTCCACCGCTGCGGCAGCCTGTTGGGGAAGGAAATAGGGCGGCGTTTCGAGGATCACCGCCTCCACGCCGCTTTCGATGAGTTTCCGGTAGCCGGAAAGTCCTGAAAACCTGCGACTTTTGTCCACTCCGAGTGAGTCGCCACAACGGTCCGCGACTTCCTGGAAATAATCGGCCACGGCATGGAATTCATATCCGCCGTGTTGTTGGAAAAGCCCGGCGATCCACGCTCCACGGCCTCCGCAGCCGACCAAACCGATCCTGATCTTGCGGGATCCCGGCGGAGTGGTGGATGCCTGGCCTCGGGAAGTGAGCGGGCGCAGCATGGTGGCGGCCGCCAATCCCCCGATGAAATTGCGGCGCGAATCTAGAAAAGCACTCATGACGCGTTCACAAGTGCCTGAATTCCCGAGGCAGCGCAACCCCCGTTACGCCGAAGACGGATCAGGCCGCCATTTCAAGCATCGGCATAGCGGGAAACCGACACGCCGGCTGCGGGCTTGTCCTTTCGCATGAGGGCCTTGCGCATTTTCGCGAGTGCGGAGTTCTGAATCTGGCGGATGCGCTCGCGGGAAACGCCGAACTCGCGGCCGACATCTTCCAACAACATCGGCTTGAGACCGTCGAGACCGAAGCGGCCGTCGATGATCCGGCGCTCGCGCTCGTCGAGGGTGGCGAGCAACTCATCCAATTGGTCGCGCAGGTTCTTGTCTGTTAGGATGTCGAGCGGATTGGGGGAGTTTTCGTCGGCGATGATTTCACCATGCTCGGTGGCTTCACCGTGGTTGACGGGGGCATCGAGCGAGTGCGGGCGCAGCGCGGCCTGCTTGAGCATGGCGACTTTGTGGCGCGGCACGCCGGTTTCCTCGGCGAGTTCGTCGTCGGTGGGTTCGCGCCCGAGAGTCTCGGTCAGGATGGAGGCAATTCGCCGGATGCGCGCGATCTTATCCACCATGTGGATGGGCAGTCGGACGGTTTTCGACTGGTTGGCAAGGGCGCGCTTGATGGATTGTTTGATCCACCAGGCGCTGTAAGTGGAGAGCTTGCCGCCTTTTTCCGGATCAAAGCGCTCGACGGCTTTCATCAGGCCGATGTTTCCCTCCGAGACGAGATCGCTCATGGAAACGCCGTATCCGGAATAGTCACCGGCGATTTTGACAACCAGGCGCAGATTGGCCCGGATCATGTGGTCGCGCGCCTCCTCATCGCCCTGTTTGATGCGTTCGGCGAGTTGGGTTTCTTCCTCTATACTGAGCAGGGGTATAAGCGAGATTTCCCTGAGATAGATCTTCATGCTGCTGTCCGAGTCGTATGCCATGATGTGGAGTTCGTTGGTTCAGCAAGTGATTCGACAGCCTTGCGCGCGTGGATTCAAAAAAGTGATCGGATGGGAAAATATTTATCCGGAAGATTTTTGAATCCAATCCGGCCGCCATGGCGAAAGCGTTGATGCACCCGGAAATCACTTCTGGTCTTCCGGGTGCCGAAACAACCAACAACTACCAACTGAATCGAAAATCATGAAACCATTGCTCAAATCCCTCGCCTGTATCTTCAGCATCGCCGCAATTTCCGCCGGATCCCTCATGGCCGGCGAAAAGAAAGACATTGTCGATACCGCCGCAGCCGCGGGTTCGTTCAAGACCCTGGCTGCCGCGCTCGGTGCCGCCGGGCTGGTGGACACCTTGAAAGACGATGGCCCGTTCACCGTGTTCGCTCCCACGGATGAAGCGTTTGCCAAACTGCCCGCCAGCACGGTGGAGACCCTGCTCAAGCCGGAAAACAAGGCGAAGCTGACCGACATCCTGACCTATCACGTGGTTTCTGGTGATGTGCCCTCCGATGCCGCAGTCAAGCTGACCAGTGCCACAGCGCTCAACAAGAAGACCATCAAAATGAAAGTGAAGGACGGTGCGCTCTATCTGAATGATGCCAAGGTGACCACTGCCGACGTGAAGTGCACCAACGGTGTGATTCATATCATCGATACGGTTCTGCTGCCGCCCGCTGACAAGGAATAACACCCGATTCCACAAGCGCTCCGATGAGGAGACACCTCACATTTCCCCGTTTCGGTGCCATGCCGGCACCGGAGCGGGGATTCAGCCGTGGCCCAGGTGCTCTCCGCGCCTCATGGATCATGCAACGCGGCAGCGCGGCGATAGCCGAGCCTGCAAGCGCCCGGAAATGTCATGGAAGAAACTTTGGACAAAAGGCCGCAAATGAATATCTTCACGCCCGATTGATGAATATTCAGGATGCCACAGCACTGGACCCGGTTCTGCCGCGGCTCGCGGCGGGTGAGCCGCGTGCCATGAATGAGTGCATCGACCGCTATGGCGCTTTGATCTGGGGCATCGTGCGGCGAGCCATCAAGGATAACGCCGCGGCTGAGGATCTGGTGCAGGAAATTTTCACTGAAGTCTGGAAAAAAGCGGGCTTCTTCGATCCGGCCGTTGCTTCCGAAGCCACTTTCATTGCCTTGGTTGCCCGCCGCCGCTCGATTGACTTCCTCCGCCGCCGAGCCCGCCAACCGGGATTCGAGCCGCTCGAAGCTGCGGAATCCATCCCGGTTTCCTCCGCACCCGCTTCCGCGGTGGACTGTGATCCCGAAGCGGTGAAATCCACCATTGCCACTTTGCCCGACGACACCCGCCAACTCTTCCGCATGTTCTTCGAGGACGGGTTCACCCATCCGGAAATCGCCGAGAAAACCGGGCTGCCGCTCGGAACCGTCAAGACCCGCCTGCGGCGCGGTCTGCTCACCCTGCGCGAGCGTCTTAGTCGGGCGGACATCTCCAACCTCCAACCGGAATCATGACCCCATCCGACCTCAAGATCCGTTTTGATGAGCTCTGCGCCGGCCGCGCCTTGGGCGATCTGACCATGGAGGAGGAGCGCGAGCTGGAGGCCCTTTGCAAGCAGTTGGACCTTGCGCCGGATGCGGCGTTCGATCTGTTAGCCTCTGCCATCGAAGTGGGTGGGCCTGATCTCTCCCAGGAAACCATGCCCGCGCATTTGACCGCGCGGCTGCATCAATGGGCGGATCAAGCCGCGGCACCGCCTGCCGCAAACATCATCCGGCCGCGGGTGCCCGCATGGAAAATCATTGCGCTAAACCCGGTGAGCGGTTGGGCGGCAGCTGCGGCGATCCTGATTTTCTCATTGCTGGTTACACGTGAGGAAGCGCCGCTTCCACCGGCGCAGGCGGAGGCCCGCTTGCGCTCGCAGGCTTCCGATTTGATCGAGCGGACATTCGAAGGACTCGGCAATTTCAAACAAGCCGGCGGCAAGGTGGTCTGGAGCGATGAACTGCAGCAGGGCTACATGACCCTCAGCGGCATTCCGGCCAACGATCCCACACAGGCGCAGTATCAACTCTGGATCGTCGATCCGGCCCGCGATGCCGACGCGCCCGTCGATGGCGGCGTCTTCGATATTCCGGCCGACGGTTCACCGGTGGTCATCCCGATCGCGGCCAAACTCGCCCTCAACAATCCGCAGGCCTTTGTCATCACCCTGGAGCAACCCGGCGGAGTGGTGAAATCCAAGCAGGAAAAAGTCGTCGCTCTCGCGAAGAGCTGAGCCGCCACTGTGCGGTGGATCATGGTGGCGCGGGCGTCTCGCTATCCTACTATATGATTAAGGACGATTGCCTATTTCAAAGATGCGGCGATGTCATCCGCGAGGCGGGACAACAGCTTGGACTGCGCCGCGACGAGTGCTTGATAGCCATCCGCCTCCAGCGGCTCGCGATCGACAAAGGTGCGGGATGCCTTGATTTTCCGATCCGGCAGCGAGTAGGCGCGCCAACCGGCTTCGATCACCGCGTAGCCGTCGGCCGCGCCATGGAGTTGGCGGATGTCGAGGGTGACTTGATAGCGGATGCCGTCGTCGCCCTGCCACGGATAGGTGCGGACGTTGCCAGTGTTGAGCCGTCGGCCGAGGTTGGCGGCGGTGACGCGGGCGACTGAGGCCGAGAGATCGCCGGCCCAACGGTGGTCTTCGGCGATGCCGAGTTGATTGGGAGCCTCGGCGATGACGAGGTTCGCGCGGTCGATGTATTCGGCCAGCGCCACCGGACCGACACCGACACCTGGCCCGCCGCCGGAAGGTGCCGGGCCATCGGCTGTTAGAACATAGAAGGATCTCGATCCCGTGGCGCAGCCGGCGAGTGCGAGAATGGCTGATAGTAGGAGCGGGGACCGGATCATGGTGATGAGAAAATCAGCGCGGGGCTTTGGGTTTCGGGTTGCCCGAGGACTCGCGGCCGAAGAGCAGCGAATTCGGTTTTTCGTCGATGGTGGTGGTCATCGATTTGAGAGCGCGCAGCGAGGCGCGGAGTTCGTCGAGCGTGCGCAGCAGGTCGCCCTGCACCGCGCCGTCCGGGCCGACGCTGGCGACGGATTTCTCCAGTGCGGCAATGGACTTTCGAAGGTCCGCGGGCAGTTTGCGGAACTCGGGATCTTCCAGGGTTTGGCGCGCGGCGGCGGCGGTGGCTTCGATTTCCTTGAGCGTGGCACGCGATTCGGCCATGGTGGTTTTCGCTTCGGCGGCGGCGGCGGTGATCTCGGCCATGGTTTCCTCAAGTGACAATGCCTGGAGCTTGTCGAGTATGGCGGTGATTTTCGCTTCAAGCTGGGCAAAGCCGGATGAAATGGTGGGGATGCTGCTGAATTCGCCCGCTTGGGCGATCTCCGCCGGGACGGCATCCGCATAGTAGTCGAGATCCACAAACAACGAACCGGTGATCAGATTGCCGGTTCTGAGCGCGGCGCGCAGGCCTTTGGACACGGCTTCGCGGATAAAATCCGTGTCCGGCACGGATCCCTTGCGAGCCGCTTCCGGCCGCATCAGGGAGGGATCGATCTCGATCAGCACTGGAATCCGCTTGTCGGTGATCTCGGGCACCAGGTCGAAGGAAATTTCCGCAACGCGGCCGATGGTGATGCCGCGGAATTCCACTGGAGCCCGCACGCTCAGGCCGCGCACGCTTTGATCAAACAACAGCAGGAACTTGAGGGTGGGATTGAAGGTGGATTTGCGGGCGGTTTCCTCATCGCGGTAAAGCGTGAAAGTCATGCCGTTGGCGGCGGACTCTCCGGGAGATTCTCCGAGTGTCACGCCAAACGAAACACCGCCGGAAACCATCGCCTGAAACGAGGGAGTGCGCAGTTTGAAGCCATCGGCTCCGGCGCTGATATCAATGCCGCTGGTGTTCCAAAAACGGGTGTTTTGAGTGACAAGCCCGCTGTATTCCTGATCGATGAATGCGTCGTAGGTGACACCGAGCCCGCCGGCATCGAGCCTGCGGCCTTCAATGCGGCCAACCTCGAAGCCGCGATGATAGATGGGCGCGCCTATCGTCAACGAACCGGCCGCTTCGGCGGTGAGTGTCAGGCGCAGTCCCGGCACGCTGAGATTGGTGGCGGGCGGTGTTTCAAGCCCCAGGAAATGATTTGCCCGGTGGGCTTGCGGCGGTCCCGGATCCAGCTCGATGTAGGAGCCTTGAATGAGCGTGCCGAGGCCCGAAACCTCTGCGGCCGAGAGCCTCGGCTTGACCACCCAGAAGCGGGTTCCACTGCGCAGCAGGTGTTCCGCGGCGGCATCCATCTCGGCATCGACGAGCACGGATTTCAAATCATCCTCCAAACTTACCCTTTTGACCACGCCGACCCTGACCGAGCGGCAGCGCACCTCGGTCTTGCCGGCGTAGATTTCTTCCGCGGTTTCGAAGCGGATGTGCGCCACCGGTCCCTGCGCCGCGAAATTCCGATAGAGCAGCCAGGCTCCGATCAGCAGCGCGATGATGGGCACGACCCACACGATGTTCCACCGCTGGGCGCGGCGGACCACGGGCGTGGCGGCGGGTGGTGGGTTTGGTTGGTCGCTCAAGATTCGGGGATGGTTGGATGCGGTGGCGATTCAGCGGACATCTGGTCAAGGCGGTCCCACAGCAGGCGGGGATCGAAGCGCATCGCCGCGAACATGGTAAGCACCACGACGCCGGCAAATGCAAGCGCTCCCGGACCGGGAGTGATGGCCATGTAGTTGCCCAGTTGGAGCACTGAAACCAGAATGCCCACCACGAAAATGTCGATCATCGACCATCGGCCGAGCAATTCGGTGAACCAGTAGACCCTGCCGAGCGCCGCAGGCGATGGATGGACCCGCCCGGTGGCCGCCGCGCAAAGCCAGCTCAGCGCCGCGATTTTGAGCAAGGGAATCAGAATCGAGGCGGCGAAAATCACCAGTGCGATCGGGTAGGCGCCACTGCGCCAGAAGGTCAGCATGCCACCGATGATCGTGTTCGGCGTGACGACGCCCAACTCGACCACCGTCATCACCGGCAGGATGTGGGACGGGATGTAGAGTACGGCGGCGGCGGCCATCAGCGCGATGGTGCCCTCGATGCTGGCTGGCTTGCGCAGGTGCAGTTGCGTGCCGCAGCGCGGGCAGCGGCCGAGCGCGACCGGCGAGACCTTGCCGCAGGTGTGGCAGCCGGCGAGACCGTGATCAGAGGCTTTGACGATCGGTTGCTTCATGGTTTGGCCACCTCCAGACGGTCCCACAGTTCCTCGCGGTCGATGCCGGCCACGGCTGCGGCCATGCACAACATCACTCCGGCGAACGCCCAGAAACCGATGCCGAAATGCACGTCCGCCACCTTGACGAGTTTGAGCAGGCTGACCAGCACGCCTAACAGGAAAACCTCGACCATGTTCCATGGTTCGCTGCGATACATCCATTTGGCGGCAAGTCCTGCGCCTGGAGCGGCCCGCCCGAAGATCAGTGGCAGGCAGACATAGATCATTCCGCCGCTGAGCATCAGCGGTGTCACCATTGTAAAAAGGATGATCGACGCGCCCAGCAGCGGCGCGTTCTCATGGATCAGTGCGGTGGCGGCTCCGGTGAGGGTCAGGGTGCGCCGCATGCTGGCCACATCCATGATCAGGAAAGGAAACACGTGCACCAGCACCATCAGCAGCAGTGCGGCCAGCGAAAACGCCGAGGCCCGTGTGAGCGAGGCCGGCCGGTTCTGATAGAGGAGGGCGCCGCAGCGGACGCAACACGCGGCACTGCCCTCGTCCAGCGGCAGGGAGCGGTGGAGCGTATCGCAGAAATGGCATGCCGCATGGCGCGAGCCACCGGGTGGCTTCGGCCACGAGAGCATGGCCCTCCACGTTTTGGAAAAGCCCTTTTTCATGAGAGCCGAGGAGCCACCACCCGCTGCGCCAGCTCGCCGAGGCCCTCGACGCCGCACTCCACAAGATCCCCCGCCTGCAGGTAGCGCGGCGGGGACATGCCCATCGCCACACCCGCCGGTGTGCCGGTGGCCACCACGTCTCCGGGCAGCAGCGTCATGAAGCGGCTGATATAACTCACCAGTTGTCTCACCGAAAACATCATGTCTCCCGTCCAGCTGTTCTGGCGCAGTGCGCCATTCACCCTGCACCACAGGCGCAGCTTCTGCGGATCCGGAATTTCATCCGCCGTCGTCAGCCATGGCCCCATCGGCGCGAAGCTGTCGGCGCTTTTCCCCTTGGTCCACTGGCCGCCCATTTCCTTCTGAAACGCCCGCTCCGAGAAATCGCAGAACGTCGCGTATCCCGCCACGCATTCCAGCGCTTCGCGCTCGTCCACATAAGATGCCGTGCGCCCGATCACCAAGGCCAGTTCCACCTCGTAATCGAGCTTTCTCGCGCCGCGGGGGATCACCACATCATCGAAGGGTCCGCTCCACGCGCTGGTCGCTTTCATGAAGAGCGTCGGCTCGGTGGGGATGCCTTCACCCAGTTCCTTGGCATGATCGAGATAGTTTTTGCCGACACAGATGAGTTTCGAGGGGCGGTTCACCGGTGGTCCCAGCCGCATCCTGCGGTCCACCTCGCGGCCACCCGGGCAAGCATCCGCCACCCACTCGGCCAGTGCATCGAGTCCGCCGGATGCGAAAAATCCCTCGTCGTAGTCATTAAACTCGCCGCTCGCATCCAGCCTGCGCCCACCCGTCAGCAGAATTCCCGGCTCCTCGCGCCCTTCATCACCAAATCGGATCAATTTCATACGCAAATTCTACTGGCCCGGCGGGCGTTTCGAAATCCGAAAAAACACCATTGTTAGGGAGACGCGGGAAAAAACCGAATGACAAAACCGATAAAAAAGAAGCGGCCCGACCGATCATCCCCCTAGGAAAACCCAATAACCCGGGAGGCATCTCAGTCGGACCGCCTTGTCTTGCGACGCGGGGAAACTGCGTCAGGTCCCCGGTTCTGGCAAGAAATTTTTTCACAAAAAAATCACGCGCCGGATGGTTCTTGAATCCGATACGCACGATGGTTGAATGCGCCGCGTGAAACAACTCATCCTTTTCCTGACGGCTCTGCTCCTCGTTGCCTGCGCGGGTCCGCCGGAAACGCTGGTGGTAAAACAATGCCTGCTGCGCGATGAGAAGCAGGAGAGGGGTGAGGATCCGATGGTTCTAATGGAAAAGGCGAGGCGCCTGCACGGCGCGGTGAGCATGGAAGAGCGCAGGCAGCGGCTTGGACAGTATTACACACTGGTCTGGCGGGATCCGGATGGTGTCGGCAAGGGGCCGGTGGAAGTGGTCTTCGAATATCAACAGGGTGCCACCGCGAGCCGTGTCAAACGCATGACCAAGTCCTTTCCGGCAGCCGATGCCGAGGGCACTGCGCACTTCGCGGTAATCGGTGACGATTATTTCGAAGGCGGCAAGGTGCTGGCATGGCGGGCAAGCGTGACTCGCGGCGGCCGCGAACTGGCAAGCCGCCAGTCCTACCTCTGGCGTTAGATTTACGAGATGGGTGGTTGACCTGAGGCGCGACTGATTTTAGGTTCCTCGGAGTCGGGCCGTTTGAACTTCGTCCCTTTGCCTGTGACTGCGGATAGCCCCATTTTAGTCGGTGTCTTCGATGGATTCAGTTGGATCCGCTTTGAAGGAAAAGGGTCGTTTGTGAACAGCCCTGCCGTGAAGGCGTTTGGTGATGCCCGAATCGCCGCTGGCGAGACCTCCCTGGTGGTGGATCTGGCTGCTTGCACGGGTATGGATTCCACCTTCATGGGCACCTTGGCCGGCATGGCCGCCCGGCTCTCAGCGATCGAGGGTGGCAGCCTGCAAATCGCCGAGCCCGGCGAGCGCAACCGACGCTCACTCGAAGATCTGGGTTTGGACTTCCTGATGCAGATCGATCCGCCGGACGCCGCATGGCGGGGCAGGGTGGATGAGATCCGCAACCGGTTGTCGGCACCCTATCAGCCCGGCAGCGCCGGCCGACTCGAGCGCACGCGGCATGTGCTCGAGGCCCACCAGACGCTTTCCGGAATCAACGAGAAGAACGCCGGCATTTTCTCAGGGGTGGTCACTTTGCTGGAAGATGAGCTGGCGGAAAAAACCGCAAAAGAGAGGTTGGCGGAACCCGACGCGAAAGGTTAGGAGAATCTGCCAAGACCGAAGCGGAAATGTTGCTGCCCTCCCAGATGCCGGATCCCGCGATGACCGCACTCGGTGTGGTTGTGGTTATTTCCCTGGGCCTGCTGTTCGCACTGCGCAACCAGCGGCGGCGCAATCGCGAGATCCGGCGCCGTTTCCGCGATTTGGAAGGTGAGGGGCAGCGGATGTTTTCCTTCCTCAACGATCTAGGGCTGGCCATTGAAAACGAGCCCTCGACCACTGTGCTCTCGCGCATCATCGTCGATGGCATCGACAAGGTGGTCAATGCCCGTGGCGGGGCCGTCTATCTCCTCGGTGCCGGAAATTCTTTCCTTTTGCCATCCTACATATCGGAGGACTGCCCGCCGCTCATCGGCATCCCGGTGGAGGTGCGCAAGAAAGCCGAGCGCGATTCGCGCGCGCTGGAAAGCCACTTGCGGCTATCCCGCGTGACCGTGGACGAGGGGATTCTCGGTTATTGCCTTGCCGTCGGCGAACCGATCCACGTGAAGGATGTGAAGAGCCACCCATCGTTCCGGGATGCCTTTACGCGCTACACGGACGACGTCTCGGCGCTTCTCTCCCCGCTGCGCCATGCAGGCAGGGATCTCGGCGTGCTGGTGGTGGCGCGCCGTCATCTGGACGGTGGTTTCTCGCAGAATGATTTCACCGTTTTCCGTTCGGCGGCCGAGCAATCTTCGTTTGCCATCGGCAACGCAAGGATTCACCGGGAGGCGCATGAAAAGCGCGCCATGGAAGGCGAGCTTCAGAATGCCCGCGAAGTGCAGCGCATCCTGCTGCCTCAAAAGGATCCGGTGGTTCCGGGTTTCCGCATCAGCGGCACCAACGTGCCGGCCCGCATCATCAGCGGTGACTATTACGACTATCTGGATCTGGGGGAGGGGAGATTTGGCTTCGTCATCGCCGATGTCTCGGGCAAGGGCCTGCCGGCCGGCTTGCTGATGGCCATGTGCCGCAGCGCGCTGCGTTCGGTCGCCCCCGGCCGGACATCCCCATCCGAGGTCCTCGCCGCCGTGAACCGCCAGCTTTTCCCAGATATCCGCGAGGACATGTTCATCAGCATGGCCTACGCCATTCTGGATCAAAACAGCGGCCGTCTGGTCATCGCGCGTGCCGGTCATGACCCCGCGCTGCTGTTCCGCCGTGACTCGGGAAACGTCGAGCTCCTGCGCTCACCAGGCCTGGCCCTTGGTGTGGACGGTGGCACCGTCTTCGAGCGGGTCACCAAGGATCAGGAAATCGAACTGCTGGCTGGTGATTGTGTCTTGTTCCACACTGACGGAGTGCGCGAGGCGGTGGATTCCCAAGAGGAGGAGTTCGGCATGGAGCGCATGTCCGAGGTCTTCCGCATGGCGGCACCCCTCGGGGCCGAGGCCGTGCTATCCCGCATGCAGGAGGAGCTGCGCGAATTCACTGGCGACGGCCCGCAAATGGATGACATCACCCTCGTTGCCATTGAAAAGAAGAAGTAAGGGGAAAGGGAAATCATACGTGATCACGTGATTTCCATTCTTCCGAAATGTGGCATGCTCATTGCGTGGCGGCCATCCATGTCCGCCATCTCCCCCCCCCAACATCCAAGCCTCCATGGTATCGTATTTGCGCATATGCACTTTTGTCTGGCGTGCTCATCATGTGGTTTTGGATTTTCAGGGCGACCCGGCAAAGGGGGGGGGATATGGAAACTTCTTCAAATTTTTTAAATATCAAAATCTCCTTATTTTGTTGAAAGGCATTTGGCCATTCGATAGGACGCCCATGGTTCTTCGTAAATATTGAGGGTTCCCGTTCAGCTGGGATGCAACCGTGGAGGTGAATCCTGAGGATGAATATGAGTTGATCATTTTTGTGGGTGCCCGGAGCGGAGAAGGGGGCGATGGCTCGGCTTCACTCAATCTCACCCTCGTTCCCGAGCCCGGCACCACGCTGCTGGCAGGCATGGCCGCGTTGTTCATATGCGGCCGCAGGCACCGACCGAAAGTGACACATTGAGTCCGCGTGCCCCGGCAGTCTGATTCAGCTCGATCAGCGTGGCTTTGAAAATCCGTATGTAGCGGGTTCGTCGTGTTGACGATACGCGAACACGTGATGCGCAACATTCCGATTCCCAAGTAAAACCCTGTTTTGAGTAACTTGCAGGTCCCCGGACTTGCCACAGTCCTCTCTTTTCCTTTCACTCTTCCCACATGAACCTTCTCGTCACCGGCGGTGCCGGATTCATCGGCTCCAATCTCGTCCACTACCTGCTCGGCCCCGCAGCCGGGGATTTTGGTGTGCCAATCAGCAAAGTCGTCACGCTCGACAAGCTCACCTACGCCGGCAACCGCGCCAGTCTCGCGGATCTCGACGCGGATGTGCGGCATCTGTTTGTGCAGGGAGACATCGGCGATGGCGCATTGGTCAGGCAACTGCTGCGTGAGCACGCGATCGACTCGGTGATGCACTTTGCCGCTGAATCGCACGTGGACCGCTCGATCGACAATCCCGAGGAGTTCATCATTACCAACTTCGTGGGGACCTACCGTCTGCTGGAGGCCTTCCGGCGCTACGCGGTTGAGACCGGCCGCCTCGCGGATGACAGCCTGCGTTTTCTGCATGTTTCCACCGACGAGGTTTACGGTTCGCTTGGGCCGGATGATCCGGCGTTTTGCGAGGAAACACCCTACGCGCCCAACAGCCCCTACAGCGCGTCCAAGGCTGGCAGCGACCATCTGGCCCGGGCCTATCACCACACTTACGGGCTGCCGGTGGTGACCACCAACTGCTCCAACAACTACGGCCCTTATCAGTTTCCCGAGAAACTCCTGCCCCTGATGATCCGCAAGACGCTCAAGGGTGAGGCGCTGCCGGTTTACGGCGATGGCACCAACGTCCGCGACTGGCTCTACGTGGAGGACCACTGCCGCGGGCTTGCCGCCGCGCTCTTCCGCGGAAAGCCCGGGCAAACTTATGTCATCGGCGGCAAGTGCGAGATGCGCAACATCGATGTCGTCCACGCCATCATCGAAACCGCGCGCGAGCTTGCTCCGGGCAAGGTGACCCGCTCCGCCGACGAGCTCATCACCTACGTGAAGGATCGTCCCGGGCACGACCGCCGATACGCGATCAACCCCGCGCGGATCGAGAACGAGCTCGGATGGCAGCCGCGTGAAACCTTCTCCACCGGTTTGCGCCGCACCGTTCAATGGTATCTGGACCATGAGGAATGGATCCGTCAGATCGAGGATGGAAGCTACCGCGGCGAACGGCTTGGAACCCTCGCCTGATTTCTAACGATCATGAACGCATCCGACAAAAACCACCTCAAGCTCACCGTCGCGGAGCAATCGTTGCGCAAGGGCATCATCCTCGCGGGTGGGACCGGCAGCCGTCTGTTTCCGATGACCCATTCGGTGAGCAAGCAGCTCATTCCGGTTTATGACAAACCGATGATCTATTATCCCCTCACGGTGCTGATGCTGGCCGGGATCCGCGAGATTTTGGTGATCTCCACCCCGCGGGATCTGCCGGGTTTTGAGAATCTGATGGTTGATGGATCGCAGTGGGGTTTGGAAATTTCCTATGCGCCGCAGCCGAAGCCCGAGGGCCTGGCGCAGGCTTTCCTGATTGGAGAGGAGTTCATCCACGGCGAGCCCGTCTGCCTGGTGCTCGGCGACAACCTTTTCTATGGCCACGAACTTGGTTCGTCGCTGCTGGCCGCCTCGAAGCGCATGGAAGGCGCCTCGGTGTTCGGCTATCACACCAAGGAACCCGAGCAATACGGCGTGGTCGAATTTGATGCCGATGGACGTGTGGTTTCGCTCGAGGAAAAGCCTGCCAAAGCGAAGTCGAACTATGCGGTGCCCGGGATTTATTTTTATGACAAGCACGTTGTGGCGACGGCCAAGAGCCTGCGTCCCTCGGCGCGTGGCGAGCTTGAGATCACCGACCTCAACCGGCTCTACCTTGAGCGCGGCGAACTGCGGGTCGAACTCCTCGGTCGCGGCACCACCTGGCTGGACACCGGCACACCTGATTTGCTGGCGGATGCCACCCAGTTCGTGCAGGTCATCCAGCAGCGGCAGGGTTTGAAAATCGCCTGCCCCGAGGAAATCGCATTCCTTCAAGGACGCATCGACCGCGCTAAACTCGGTGAATCCGTCGCCAAATACGCGGGCACTCCCTATGGAGAATACCTGCAAGCCCTCTGAGCCTCATTTCATGAATCCGACATCGCAATCCCCTTGGAACGGCCTGCGTGCCGCCGCCCGTGAGCGGCTTGAAACGCGCAACTACTCCAAGGAGCCGCTGGTCCGGAGGCTTGCCACAAGCGGGGTGGATGTGGCCGAGGCGATCCATGGTCGCGACGAACTCGCGGATGCCTGGATCCCGGGAGTGGAGATTTTTCCGCGGCGTGTTTTCCAGCAAAAGGGCAGGGGATACTTTGCCGAGTTGACCCGTCTGAGCGAGGGAGTGCTGGAAAGAATCGGGCTCTCGCCCAAGCAGTGGGCATCCGCGATGATGCATCGGGACAGCGCCAAGGGATTTCACATCCATCCGCCGCACGTGCCGGATGGCCATGCCGCAGACCAGTGGTTCCGCGAGCTTTTCATCGAGAAACCCGCTGAGTTTTCCCGTCGGCCCTATGACAGGGAGCAATGGGACGTGATGTTTTTCCTAACCGGAATCTGCGAGATGATCCTGGTGGACGAGCGTGAGGGATTGACACGGCGGATCATGCGCTTCACGATCTGCGGCGATAGCAGACCGGGAAACAACAACGCGGCCGTGGTGATTCCACCCGGTGTGGGCCATGCCCTCCGCAGTATTGGCAATGAAGATTTGATCATGGTTTATGGCACCAGCACCACATTCAATCCGGAGTGGGAAGGCCGCATCGAGAGCGGCATCGAAAACGCGCCCCTTCCCGCCGACTGGTCGGCCTATCTTGAAAATGACGGCCGCTGAAACCCGCATCCCGCCGGTTCATTGACCGCGGGGCACCATCCGATTTCGAACCCAAGCAAACCATCCCCAACCGAAAAACAAAACAATGCGAACCACCCAGATCAACCCGCGGACCGGTCAAGCCGGCAGTAAACATGGTTTTTCAAACCCTGCATGGACCTGGCTCCGTCAGCGCCTGAGCACCGGAATGACCTGCCTTGCGGCTTCGCTTGCGCTGTTTGGTGCGATGGCTTGCCAGAACATGAACCCGCCGCCACCGATCCCTGCGGAGGCAGCCGCCTCAAGACCGAGCGGTGCCCTGGCTGCCGGAGATCAGTTGATTCTCATATTCCCGGGTGCTCCCGAGCTCAATACCAAGCAGAAAATCCAGGCCAACGGCAAGGTGAGCCTGCCAACCCTTGGTGATGTGAGTGCTTCGGGCAAGACCATCACCAGTTTCCAATCGCAGTTGACCTCGATGTATCAGCCCCACCTGCAGGATCCCACGGTGGTCGTCTCGCTTGAGATGGCTGCGGCCGGCGTCTATGTCTCGGGCGAGGTGCTCCGTCCCGGGAAAATCCCGCTCGACCGTCCGATGACCGCGCTTGAGGCGGTGATGGAAGCTGGTGGTTTCACCAAGTTCGCCAATCCCAAGCAGGTCATCGTCGTCCGCAAGGAGAAGGGCAAACACCAGCGCTACGTCCTCAACATGAACGACACCCTCAGCGGCATGGAGAGCACTCCGTTTTACGTCAGGCCATTCGACGTGATATACGTCAGGCAAAGCGCCTGGTAAATCATTCACTGTCAATTGGTGGCGACTGGGAGGCGGCTTCGGCCGCCTCTTTTTTTTGCGTTGGACGAGCCATTCTGAGGCAAAAGGTCTGCGGTTGCCGGGAATCCCCTGAAAAAGCTCGATCCGGGAACTTTTCCCGATTATCGGCTTGCAAGCCCCTTTTCCAACCCCTAATCTTCGTGCCCCGCATGCCGGAGCATCAACGCGAGGATAGCTCAGTTGGTAGAGCAGTTGGCTTTTAACCAATTGGTCCTGGGTTCGAGTCCCAGTCCTCGTATCTCCTTCCAAACGATTCTCCCTCAATGGGTTAGGAATCCGGAAAGCCGCTCAAATTGACACCATTTCCGCGTCATGAATGCGGCTGGTGACAAAATGGTGACAAACGGCACGGCAACCCAAAAGCCGCATCGGAAGGGCGGCATGAAGGGGCCAATCGCCACGGTGAAATTCGGCTCGGCCTCGGTGCCCATCTACCTCTCGGAATCGAAGGGCCGGAAGCGCTACTTCATCGCCCATTACCGGGAGGGCAAGCGCCTGCGCCAGGCATTCACGGATCTGGCCGCCGCGAAGAAGGAGGCGATGTTCGTGGCGCAGCGAATTCAGAGCGGCATGCAGCACGTCACCGACCTGAAACCGCACGAGCGCGACAATTACAAGAAGGCGGTCGAGCTGTTGGATGGACTGCGCATTCCGCTGGTGGCCGCCGTGGAGGATTATGTGCAAGCCCGCAAGCTGGCGGAAAACGAGTCCCTGACGTCGATGGCCAATGACTACCGCCGCGTATTCAAACCACTCACCCGCCGAGCCACGGTGCCGGAACTGGTTGAGGATCTGCTGGCCGCCCGCAAACAGGACGGGGCAAGCAAGGCCTACGTCTCCAACCTCAAGACGGTGCTGACCAGGTTCGGGAAAGTGTTTCCGGGAGAAATCCTCGGCATCAGCTCTTCGGACATCGACGGGTGGTTGAGGGGGCTGAACCTGTCCGTCAAATCCCGCAACGGCATGCTGATCTGCGTGAAAGTGCTGTTCTCCTTCGCCCGCTCACAAAACTGCCTGCCCGCCGAGCAGATGACGGCCGCTGAACAGGTCAACAAGGTGAAGATCAAGAATGATGACGACGTGTCGGTCTTCACGCCTGAGGAAATGACGAAACTCCTGCACGCCGCCCCGCCCCACCTCATTCCCATCCTCGCGGTCGGGGCGTTCTCAGGAATCCGCATGGCCGAACTCAACCGGCTCGATTGGTCCGCCATCGACTTGGAACGCGGCCACATCGAGCTGCGGGCGGACCAAGCAAAAACCGCCTCCCGCCGCCTCATCCCGATCACCGACAACCTCCGGGCATGGATCGAGCCGCTCCCGAAGCAAGGCAAGCTGGTCCGCCATGCCGGGATGCATCGCGAAGTGACCGCCCTCGCCCGCGCCCTCAAGATGGAATGGCCCCGCAACGTGCTCAGGCATTCATTCATCAGTTACCGCATCGCCGATGTGAAGAGTGCCGACCAAGTGGCGCTTGAGGCTGGGAACTCGCCCTCGATCATCTTCAAGCACTACCGGGAGCTGACGACCGAAGAGCAGGCCGTGAAGTGGTTCGGCATCATGCCCAAGGAAGGGCAGTGGGAAAACACCCTTAGCTATGACCGCAAGAAGCGGCGGGTGATCCTGAACGGAATCGAACGCGATTGATCGCCCGTACAATCCGCATGCCAACGTACGGAGGTGAAAGTCGAACTTGATTTCGACTGGTTAAACCTTTCCCGGAATCCATCCAATCCTGACCGAGACTGATTCGACCAAACGCCGAGATCGAAAGCACCTGAAATCCAATTGGACGACGGACGCACTCTGGTTCTCGAATACACCTGAAGCTCCGCAACTCGGACTCCCAAAGAACCGCGGCCAAAAAATTCTTGGCATAGCGGACCTGCGACCTAAGCTCATTGCGAATGGAATTCGCTGGTAAATTCGCTGGTAATTCTCCCAATCCCACCAAATCCCGGCGTCCATCCGAGCATTCCTATTTCAGCGTTTCAGTTTTCAGCACTTCAGCTTTTACCAAAAAGCTCCCCTTTTCCCATTCCCAGACCGGCTCTCAGGTGTAGTCGCCGTCTCAGGTGAAAAAATTCCTAGCATTCAAACCACCGTTTTTTCAATGCCATGACTGCCTTCCGTCGATTTCGGCCTCTGTTCCAATTCTTGATCGTTTGCTGGGCGGCGGCCCAAACCTGTAGCCTGGCATCCGCGGCCAGTTTCAGCCAAACCCTGCAACTCCGTTACGGATGGAACGCCGTCTGGCTGGAGGTCGGGCCGGTGGCTGCGGACGGGCAGGCTTTGACTTGCGAGCAGGTGTTCCAATCGGATGACTTCCTGGTGGATCGGGTCGCCAGTCCTGTCGGGGAGATCGGCACCGCCGAGTTTACCTCGGATCCCGAGAGCCTTTTCAACCAAGGCGGATGGGATGTCTGGGCGGCGAATCCGCAATCGGGCGAGACGGCCAACGTCGCCATCCGCGCCAACCACGCTTATCTGGTCCATGTATCGCCCAAGACAGGCTCTGCCCAAGACGGGAGCCCGGCCGGAGTTTTGACCGTGCAGGGCGAGGTGGTGTTTTACCGGCCCGCTTGGACGAAGGGCGAATACAACCTGGTCGGCTTCGGTGTCCAAGGCGCGCCCACCTTTGCGTCGCTGATGGCGGGTTCCGGCGTCACGGTTGATGGGCCGCTCGGGGCAGCGGCGAACGTGCAGAAGCTGAACTCGGCGACCGGGGCGTGGGAGTCGGTCAAGGGAACGGACGTGGTCCAGAGCGGCCAGGCCTACTGGATCAATGTTCCTTTCACGCTTGTCGGCAATGGCTGGAGCGGGCCGGTGGAGACGGATTTCTCAGGGGCGGTTTCCGGCGCATGGAATTTTGGATCAGGACCCGGCTCGCTGGCGGTGCTCAACCCCGCGGACCTTGCCGCCGATCCGGTGCTCATGACTCCCGGTGAGCTGACATTCTCCAACCTTGAGGGCAGCGGCGGCGCTGCGCACCAGATATCCATTACTCGTCTCGCTGCGGCAGGCACCGATTCCGCCGCCAATGATCTTCAGCTCTGGGCTTTGGAAGCCGTTCCCCAAGAATTGAAGTGGCAGACGCAAACCGTCGATTGGCTCGCAGGTTGGCAGGTGGCCAATGTGACCGCCGGAGGAAGCCGCTCGATTACCGTCGGCGTAAGGCGGAACTGGAGTAGCGGGCTCAATTTCCGCGAGCACCTTTACCGGGTTAGCGTCTCGCTGAGCGGGGGCTCCGTGTATCGCTGGTTGCCAGTAAGGGCCATCAATGCTGACCTCTCGCCCACGCCGGGTTCCACCGCGCCCGCCAGCCCGTTCGCCGGTCTCTGGGCGGGACAGATCATTCTCAATTCGGTCACCAGCCTGGGCACTGCAGGCTCACCCGTGCAGGCCACTGCCAGCGAACTGCCGATGCAGATCTTCATCCACGTCGATTCGGCAGGGCAGGCGCGTCTGGTGCCCCGCTCCATCCTGATGCAGACGAAAACCGCCTCGCCGGACATCACCCCCACCCAAGTCCTGGTTGTCGACGAGACGCGCATTCCTTATCTGGACGGCGTTCAGGAGCGTAGTGATGGGACCCGCGTCGGCCTGCGGTTGGAGACCGTCACCTTTGACCTGCCACGGGATCTCAGCGCCGCCCATCTTTCCGCCTCGCTGCGCGGCAAGGTGGCCACGGCGCAGGGCGTCGCCAATCCCGCCGATGTGGCCGATGCAGACGTGCTCGCCTACTTTGCCTTGGCTTCGCGAACCTCCCGTCCGCCGGACCTGCCGGAAACCTACTATCTTTCATGGCCGCTGGACGGGCAGCTCGGCGTTGGTCGCACGATGGGAACCAGTGCCTCGTCGCCCCTCACGCTCGACGCCTTCCATCGCAGCAATCCCTTCCGGCATGCGTTCCATCCCCAGCACGGTGCCGGTTACACGGTTTCCCGCAGCTTCTCCATCACCTTCGACGCGGCCCCCGATCCCACCATCCTCACCGGTACATACCAGGAAACCACCCGCGGTCTCTCCCGGCAGGAGATCGTCTCAAAGGGGGGCATCTCGCTGCGCCGCATCTCCACCGCCGACACCCTCCAGTAATCTCCCATGTTTTTCCCAGCCATGCACCCATCATTTTTCACCAACCGGGTTGAACGAGTAGCGCCCGGCCTCGGCATTGTCCGCCGGATAAGCCGTCTTTGGATCGCATTCCTCGCGGGTCTCCTCGCGACGGCATGCGCGTTTGCCCAGACGCCGGTCAGTTTCCCATTCCAAGACAAAACCTTCCAGACCTGGACGGTGCCGGACACCGGCTGGTATCTGCTCGATGTCAGCGGCGGGCAGGGGGGCGATGCCAGCAACGGCAGCCATGCGGGCGGCAAGGGGGGGCAGATCCAGGCCTCGGTCCGGTTGACGAAAGGGGAGGTGCTGCGCATCGCCGTCGGCGGACAAGGGGGCAAGGGGACCAATGTAGGCAATAACCCTAGTGGCGGCGGCGGCGGCGGCAGTTCTTCCATCGTGCGGGTCAAAAACACGGCGGATCCGCTCGCCCCCTCGGCAAACGATGAACTCCTTCTGATCGTCGGCGGCGGCGGCGGAGCGGCCGCGAACAACGCCGGCAACCCGGGCAACGCCATCAGCGCGGATGGCGATTTTGGATGGGGTGGGAGGAACGGCCAAGGTGGTGGGCTCGGTCAGGATAGTGTTGATAACGGCGGGGCGGGGGGGGCGGGTTATTTGGGAGATGGCGATACGCGCATTAACGGAATTGGTATTTATCAGGCTCTTGGGGGGAAGAAATATCTCAATGGAAACTTCGGCGGCGATCCGCGCCTTTCGGGTGGGGCCGGCGGATGGGGTGGTGGTGGTGGTGGCGGCGGTGCCACTGAGACAAATGACGGCGGCGGTGGCGGTGGCGGTGGATACAGCGGCGGTGGTGGTGGTCGGAACCACGGTGACGGCGGCGGCGGTGGTGGTTCCTTTGCGTTCACTGGTTCTGCCGATCGGCCGGCGGCTAGGGTGCTCGCCCGCAACACGGGGGCGCATGGCGGAAATGGTGCCATCTCCATCACCCTTCAGCGCTATAGCCTCCCGGCGGACACCACGGCCCCACTCAGCCTCCCGGACGCCTATTTCAGCAAGGATTTGCAGTTCCCCAACGATGTCACCGGTGGTGATGTGGACTTGGGAGGCAGTGCGACGGTGCCCGCGGGCGCTTCCTACGTGGAGCTCACCCCTGCCGCCAACTGGCAGTCCGGCAACATGGTCATCAAATCCATCCCCGTGCGGCAGAAGGTGAGCCGCATGGTGGTCAAGTTCCAAGTGCAGACCACCGGAGGTACCACCCCGCCCGCGGACGGCTTCAGTTTCAACTTCGGTCCCGAGCTGGCTGCCAACGAACCGATCGGTGTGGATGGAATCTCGGAGGGGCTCGCCGTGACCTTCGACACCTATGACGGGGAGAATCCCGATCCTGCGGGTGCATTGGAAGTGGTTTACGACTCGGTTGTGAAGCAAGGCGTTTCCTTCTCTGTAGCCCGGCCAGACGGGGCCATGCCCCCTTACCCCGTGGTGGAAGATGCCTCGGGCAATCCCCAGTCGCTCACGACCGGTGACAACTGGGTCCCAGTGCAGGTGGATCTCGTTGGTGATCCGGACTTGGGCGGTGGTCTGGTCAGCGTGACCTGGAACGGGTATCGGGTCCTCAAGAACATTCCTGTGCCGTATCTGCCCGCCGAGTCGGAGGGTTGGCGGATCGGATTCGGAGCCAAGACCGGAGCCCTGAATCAGGCCCATCGAATCCGGAATGTCTCCATCGCGGCCGATACCTATGTGACGCTCGACGTCATCAGCCAGTTTGGCTCTAGCTTGGTTTCTCCCCCCGGCGGCCGCCGAAGCTACAACACCGGCGAGTCGCTTACCTTTAGTGTCCCGCCATTCGTCTATCTCGACCGTTACCGGAAAACCCTCACCGGCACCGAGGATGATATGAGGCTCCGGGCGGCCTACCGCGCGAAGCTGGTTGGTGGGTCCATTGGCGGCCAGCCTCTTTCGGGCGGTTCCACCATCAAATTGACCGAGTCAGCGGTTGTGAACTGGCAGTGGGAGCTTGAGTATCTCGCCGAGGTCAACACCGGCACCGAGTCCATCCAGGGCCTCTCCGCCTCCTCCGTGACCGATCCGACGAACCAGCTCGCGCTCGGTCGCAACTTCCGCCCGCTCAATTACAACTTCGACTCGGTGGTTTATTCGCAGATCATGGGCACTGGCAACGGGCTGGACATCCAGTTCCAGCCGAAGGGTTATGTCATCGAAAACGCCCCCAATTCCCCGGAGCGCTTCCTGCAGCTCTCCGGCGGCGGCGACCACCTGCGCGCCGGTTCCGCGGGTGCCGGGCTGATCGGCGGCGACGGTTCCTTCACCATCGAGTTCTGGGCCAGACGCGATCCCGTCACGATGACCGCGGATCAGAATGTGGTCTCGCTCGGATCTTCCACTGCCTCGGGTGCACAGCTCCGCGCCGGTTTCACCTCCGGGAACGCTTTCTTCCTGACGAACAACGGCGTCACCGTCGCGGCTCCCGCCGCGCTGACCGACAACAGCTGGCACCATTGGGCAGCGGTCAATGACAAGACCGCCAACACCGTCACCCTCTATCGCGACGGCAAGGTGGTGGCGTCCGGCAACCAAGCGCTGAACTTCTCTGGCAGCAGCCAGACGGTCACCATCGGGGCCCGCGCCACCGGTGCCGCCACCGCGGACGGCTTCTTCCCGGGCGGCCTCAACAACCTGCGTCTGTGGAAAACCGCCCTCGGCACCGACCAAGTCCGCAGCGGCCGCACCGCCCTCCTCGTGGGCCCCGGGAATGCCTCCCTCGGCCTCGAGCTCCCCTTCGACACCCTGCCCACCGCCGACATGGCCGGCGTTTACATCGAGCGCCGCGAGGGAACGACCCTGCCCATCAGCGTCGCCGACACGGCGTCCTTCCCGGTGCAGTCCAGTTCGATCCAGTCCGGTTTCGCACTTCCCGACTTGGCGACGGTGCCCGCGGCTGGTCCGGCGGGTTACTACGGATGGACCCTGCGTTCCCGGCTCCGCGCCGATGTCGCCGGGACCTACACCTTCCGAGTGTCCGGTGGCGATGGCGCACAACTCTTCATCGACGGCAACCGGATCTGGAACCCCAACGGAAAACAGGACGACTCCAGCGACTTCGAGCAGTCTCTCCACCTCGGTGCCGGAGACCACATCGTCGAGTTCGATGCCTACGAAGTGGGCGGGCGGCGTCCCGCCCTCAGCTATGCCCCGTCGGGCACCACCCAGCAGTCGCTCCCACCCTCGAAGCTGTATGCGCTCGCCCGCGAA
>CAXNHR010000019.1:0-23054 GCA_964202135.1 Luteolibacter sp.
CCATGTTGCGGGTGTATTGGATGTGGCCGGGAGTGTCTGCGATGATGAACTTGCGCTTGGGCGTGGCGAAGTAGCGGTAGGCGACGTCGATGGTGATGCCCTGCTCGCGCTCGGCCTTGAGGCCGTCGGTCAGAAGGGCGAGGTTGACGTTCTCGTCGCCGCGGCGGCGCGAGGATTCCTCCATGGCTTCGAGCTGGTCCTCGAAGATGGATTTGGAATCGTATAACAAACGTCCGATGAGGGTGGATTTGCCGTCATCGACGGAGCCGGCGGTGGAGAAGCGGAGGAGGTCCATGGGAAGAAGTGAGCAGTGATTAGTGAGCAGTGAGCGGTGGGCGGCTGAGATGAGATCGAAGATTGTGGATTGTGGATATCTGCTATCCACTATCTGCTATCTATGATCGCCCGGCACGGGCTTGTGCGGCCTGCCATTGGTCGCTGAGGCCGAGTCGATGGATGGCTTCGTCGAGGTAAGCGTGGTCGATGTCCTGTTGTTCGATGATGCCGGCGATGTCGCGGAGGTGCTTATCCGAAGCGCCTTCGCGATAAAATTCGAGTTTGTGGAGGATGACGTATTCGGGCGGGGCAAGATTGATGGGAGAGGAAGGGGTCTCGACGCGGCGGATTTTTTGCAGCGCCCATGGCAAAGACGGGTGGTTGCGGGAGAGATAGATGTCTGCCTTGAGGCCTGTGTTGTGGTGGATGATGTTGAAATGTCCGTGGGCCTCGCGGCGGGATTCGATGGCGATCACATCGGCGGGCGGAAGGTAGAAGTCTTCTTCAGGGTAAAGTGAGGGAAGCTGGGATACCTGATGTTTTTCGAGAAGGACGACGAGATCGATGTCGAGCGTGTTGCGGGGCTCGCCGTAGATGGAACTCGCTATGGAACCGGTGATCATGTATGAAATCCCGGCTTTTTCGAGCGAGGTGACAAAGAGAGAGATGAGATCAGGGTCTTGCATGGAGCCAGATGCGGGCGAGTTCTTGTTCGACTTGTTGTGGGGTGGCAGTGGGTTTGCGCATCCGGATGCCGATGCGTTTGAGCTCCCGTGCCTGGCGGATGGTGGCCGCCAGGAGATTGTATTTCTCCGACAGCGTCATCGCTTTCCAGATGGAGGTCTGTGTGGGTGCTGGCATAGTGCAGAGTGATCAGTGATCAGTGGAAAGAGGGAAAAGTTTGCTGGTTTTCAGTGTTCAGTTTTCAGGAGGTGATCGAGAGCAGGATCTTTTCTGCTCACTGCTCACTGATCACTCAGAAATATCCCTCCTTCTTGCGGTCTTCCATTGCGGTTTCGGAGCGCTTGTCGTCGGCGCGGGTGCCGCGTTCGGTCTGGCGTGCGGCGGCGACTTCGGCGATGACTTCGACGAGGTTGGAGGCGGTGGATTCGACGGCACCGGTGCAGGTGGCATCGCCGATGGTGCGGAAGCGGACGGTGCGGGTTTTGGCTTTTTCGTGGTCTTGGGGTTTGAGGAAGTCGGTGACGGCGAGAAGCTGGCCGTTGCGCTCGAAGACCTCGCGCTGGTGGGCGAAGTAGATGGAGGGCAGCGGGATGTTCTCGCGCTGGATATACATCCAGATGTCCATCTCGGTGAAGTTGGAGAGCGGGAAGACGCGGAAGTGCTCGCCGGGGTGCTTGCGGCCGTTGAAGAGGTTCCAGAGTTCGGGGCGCTGGTTCTTGGGGTCCCACTGGCCGAAGTCGTCGCGGTGCGAGAAGAAGCGCTCCTTGGCACGGGCCTTTTCCTCATCGCGGCGGCCGCCGCCGAGGCAGGCGTCGTATTGGTATTTCTCGATGGTGTCGAGCAGGGTGACCGTCTGGAGTTTGTTGCGCGAGGCGTTGGGGCCCTTTTCCTCGATCACGCGGCCGGTGTCGATGGACTCCTGAACCAGACCGACCACCAGTTTGGCGCGGATGAGGTCCACGAACTCGTCGCGGTAGGTCATGGTTTCGGGGAAATTGTGGCCGGTATCAACGTGGACCAGCGGGAAGGGCATGCGGGCCGGCCAGAAAGCCTTTTTGGCGAGCCATGCCATGACGATCGAGTCCTTGCCTCCGGAGAAGAGCAGGGCCGGATTCTGGAACTGGGCGGCGGTTTCGCGGAGCACGAAGATGGCTTCGGCTTCAAGCTGGTCGAGGTGGCTGAGGTGGTAGTTGGGCATGGGTGGAAGTGCCGAGTGAGCAGTGGGCAGTGAGCAGTGGGCAGTGGAAGAGGAAGAAGTGAGGTAGGGCGTGACCGCCGGGCGCGTCCACTTGTCGCCAGCGGCGTGAGGTGTGGAAGAAGTGCGAAGTGATTGGTGAGCAGTGATCGCGGGACGGGGATAGGGGCGGCGAGGAAGAGAATCAAGAAATAATTACAAAGATAGGCATCTTGGTAATGATTTGTTCGGGTGAGACAGATACTTGAAACAGCTTTGCCACGATGTGTTTCAGGCAAGTGTGGCTAGTTTCAACCCGGCGTGGGTGGCAAGTGTGTTCTGCCGTTGGTCGAAGCTGAGGAATTCGCTGGCACCGATTTCCAAGGCGCAGGCGACATGGAAGATGTCCATCGTCCTGCAGCCCAGACGCGGGGTTTCCGCGCTGAGGTGAAGGAAGCATTTCATGAGGGAAGTGCGATCGATTTGAGGAAACGTGTAGAGTCCGCGCTTGCGTCGGGTCTGAAACAGATCGATCTGGGTTTCGGCTTGGGCTGGGGTGATTTCTTGCCAGAATGCCTTCAAGCGGAGCGCGTTTACCAATTCGGCCTCCTGAATTTCCCAGACGGGGAGAGGAAGGTCCTGGGACGTGACGTGGGTTTGAACCGCTTCCGATCCTGGTTCACGGATGTAGAGTTTGAGCAGGGCGCTGGTGTCCAGATAGAGCATGATTACCAGCGGGTCTCCCGGTCAGCGGCTACGGTTTCCTCGGCGGAATGTCCGGCCGCGGGGATGGCGGTGGCAAGGTGGTCGTCCCAGACCAGAATGCGCCGGGGCGCGGCAGGAACGATGTGGACGGTGGGCCGGCCGCGATTGATGACTTCGAAGGTTTCACCGTTTCGGACTTGGGTTTCCACCTCAGACCAATGGGCCTTCATTTCTCGAACCGTAATGGTTTTCATGGAAGTAGCATCCTTATGAAGCTCAAATTGTCAAACTTTTGAGTTACAAAATGAAAAACAATGAGGTTGGTCATGTATGGAGCAAACCCGGGATCCGGCCTCGCGAGCTGGAGCTTGGAGCTGTGGGTTTTGCGTTTTCATGAGTGCCGCCATTCGGCGGGCTCAGGCTACTCCGCCGGGAGTGATACGGTCGCGGATGGCTTCGAGCAGTTCGAAGGCGGCGTCCTCAACGGTGGTGTGCTCGGTGTCGAGCACGAGGTCGGCGTTATGGGGGGGCTCGAAGGAGCCGTCCTTGCCGGTGAAGTGCTGGATTTCGCCGCGGGCGGCCTTGGCGTAGAGGCCTTTGACGTCGCGTTTTTCACAGGCCTCGTAGGAAGCCTTGACGTAAACTTCGAACAGGTCCTCGCCGAGCAGGCCGCGGGCGAGGTCGCGCAGTTCGCCGCGCGGCGTGATGGCGGAGACGAAGGTGATCACGCCTTGGGAAACGAAAATTTTGGCGACCTCGGCGATGCGGCGGATGTTTTCGAGGCGGTCCTGGTCGGTGAAGCCGAGGTTGGAGTTGAGGCCGGTGCGGACGTTGTCGCCATCGAGGATGACGGTGAAGCGGCCCTGCTGGTGGAGGACACGTTCGGCGGCGTTGGCGATGGTGGACTTGCCGGAGCCGGAGAGGCCGCAGAGCCAGACGACAATGCCGCGCTGGCCGAGGAGTTGCTCCTTGTCGGAGCGGGAAAGAAAACGGTGAAACTCGGGGTGGATGTGCATGGGAAAGAGACTCAAGATTTCAAGACGCAAGACGCAAGACGCAAGAAAAGACGCTGGAAAGGCATTTATTCCAGCAGACGGCTGTGGAAGACCTCGTAGATCCATTTCCGGGGCCCGGCATGGATGCAGGTGATCACCCTCCGGCCGTCAATGATTTCATACTCGAAGACCACCCTGTGGGAGCCGACGCGGAGACGGTGGTATCCTTCCAGTTCGTCGGTTAGCGGCTTGATGTCGCCCTTTTCCCGTGTGAGTCCCTTGATGGCGAGTCGGATCGCATGGCGCGGTTTGGGAGCGAGGCACCGCAGATAGTCGAGCACTTCGTCCTGGATGCGGACCGTGATCATAGCGCGTCGAGCGCGGAGAGTTCGTGATAGACGGCCTTGCCCTCCCGGTGCTTGCGGATGGCCGCCATCGCCTTGGGGTCGGCGAGAAGCTCCATGGTTTCGGCGATGGCTTCCATGCGTTCGATGGAGACGAGCACGGCCACGGCCCGGCCTTGCTTGGTAATCGTCACCGGATGGTCCGCCGCCTCGTCCACAAGCGATGAGAACTTCTGCTGCGCGGTCTTGATGGAGTAGGTGTCGGCCATGAGACTTGAGTGTCTCCCTTTTTTTTCAAAAAAGGGAGACAGAAGTGAGGCGTCCGGCTTTTTCTCTTTTATTGTCCCTTGCCAATGGTGAAGGCTTCGAAGCCGAGGGACTTGAGGGCGGTGGCGGGCAGGATGGCGCGGCCATCGAAGACGAAGGCGGGCTTGAGCATGAGGTCGTGGATGCGCTTGAAATCCAGATCGCGGAACTCGTCCCACTCGGTGAGGGCGGCCATGGCGTGGGCGTGTTTGAGGGCGGCGTAGGGATCGGTGTGGATCTCAAGGTTGGAGGCGATGAGGCTGGCAGGGACTTTGGCATCCACGAGGTCCTGGCGGATGGCTTCAGGTTCCACACGAGGATCATAAATGGCGACGTGGGCGTGCTCGCGCAACAAATCGCGGCAGACATGGATGGCGGGTGACTCGCGGGTGTCGTTGGTGTCCTTTTTGAAGGCGAAACCGAGGATGGCGATTCGCTTGCCGTTGACCGTATTGAAGAGGGTGCGGACTATTTTCTCCACGAAGCGGGATTTCTGCCAATCGTTGATTTGGACGACCTGGCGCCAATAGTCGGCGACCTCGGGCAGGCCGAAGGACTCGCAGAGATAAACCAAGTTGAGTATGTCCTTCTGGAAACAGGAACCGCCGAAACCAACCGATGCCTTGAGGAACTTGGGGCCGATGCGCGAGTCCGAGCCGATGGCGCGGGCGACCTCATCGACATCCGCGCCGGTGGCTTCACAGAGGGCGGAGATCGAGTTGATCGAGGAAATGCGCTGGGCGAGGAAGGCGTTGGCGACGAGCTTGGAAAGCTCGGACGACCAGAGGTTGGTGGTGATGATGCGCTCGCGCGGGATCCATCGGGCATAGATCGAGGCCACCGCCTCGACCGCGGCGTTTCCGGAATCGGTGGTCTCGCCGCCGATCAGGATGCGGTCCGGGTTTTCGAGGTCGGCCACGGCAGTGCCCTCGGCGAGGAACTCGGGATTGGAGAGCACCTCGAAGGTGGCGCCGCTGGTGGAATTGGCGGAGATGATGGTCTTGATGGCGCTGGCGGTTTTGACCGGGATGGTGCTTTTCTCGACGATGATCTTGTGGCCGTCGGAAACCTCGGCGATCAAGCGCGAGGCGGACTCGATGTAGCGCAGATCGGCGGCACGGCCGGCTCCGATGCCGTAGGACTTGGTCGGCGTGCCGACGCAGACGAAGATCAGGTCGGCGGCGGCGATGGCGTTGCGGATGTCGGTGGTGAAATGCAGGTTGCGGCCGCGGGCGGAGGTGACCACGGCGTCGAGGCCGGGTTCATAGACGGGCAGTTCGTCGGAGTTCCAGGCATCGATGCGATGCTGGTTCATGTCGCAGACGGTCACCCGGATGTCCGGGCACTTGGCGGCGATCATGGCCATGGTGGGACCGCCGACATAGCCGGCGCCGAGGCAGCAGATGGATTGGATTTTCATGGTAAAAAGGTGGAGAGCGGAGAAAGCGGGGCTTCTAAACCGGCGAAAAGCAGCCGGAAAGCCCAAAAAGACAGGCTACGCAACCGCGTGGGTGGTGCCGGAACAAAGGTCTGATGGGTGCCGATGCCGACGGTGGGCGGGCATGCGGATCAGAGCACAGCGGCGAAATTCTCGACGGAAGCTGCCTCCAGGGAAGCCCGGTGCAATCGGCGTAAATGATCGTCGTCGAAGATGGCATGCACCGTTTCGGCGAGCCCTTCCGGAATCATTCCAAAACGCAGGCGGAGATTGTCGAGGATTGCCTCCTGACGGCCTTCCTGACGGCCTTCCTGGCGAAGTTGTTGGGCGAGAGTCATGGCAGTGCTTCGAATTTGCGGGTGGGTGACATCATGCACCTTACGGTCGAAGGCCTGCTTGTCAACGTCGGCATGGAGGATGTAGCGGATGGGCAACTCGAGCGTTTCGCGAGGCACTTGCAGGAACAGATGCTCATCCCATGCGGCTTCGTCGAGTAGTTTGGCCAGCCGCTCGGCCTTCATCACCCGCAGTGTCAGGATACCCAATCATTGGGAACTCAGCCGTGCAGGCGGTCGCGCAGGAGATGATACAAGAAAAGCGTGTTGTAGGTGAAATAACGTTTGAAAAGCCGGCGCGGCTCCATGGCGAGGCGGTAGGCCCATTCGAGGCCGATTTTCTGCAGCAGGGGCGGCGATTGTTTCACCTCGCCGGCGTGGAAGGCGAAAGCCGCGCCGATGCCGAAATAGACGCCGGGGGGGAGCTGGTCCTTGTGGCGGGCGATCCAGTGTTCCTGCTTCGGGCAGCCGAGCCCGACCCAGATGAGATTGGCTCCGGACGAGCGGATCATGTCGCAGACGCGTTCGAATTCATCGGCCGGCCACTCGCCGAAGGGCGGCGAATGCATGCCGGCGATCGGGGACCCGGGAAAACGATCGGCGAAGACCAGCTTGAGCTTGTCGAGGGTGGACTGCCGGCCACCTAACAGGAAATGCCTGAACTCCGGCCGGCCTTCGGTGGCCTTGAGGGTTTCGAGCATCAGGGTAGGGCCATAGACGCGGTCGGGAATCCGTTGCTCCAGCGGCAACTGCCGGTTGAGCGCCCAGACCAGCGGCATGCCGTCGGGGACGATCAGGTCGAAACGGCGCATGCTTTCGCCAAAGGCGGCATCGCTGCGGGCGAGCGCGGCGACGTGGGTGTTGGCGGCTTCCACGGCATGGGCGCGGTCCGCCTTCGCGGCATGTGTTAGAACCCATTCCACCGCGCCGGCATAGTCGGTGGCGGCGATGGGCAGGCCGATGACGGGGAGCAGCTTCATACTCTGCAAAACGGCTCGACGGCGCGGAGTTGCGGGGTGGCGGCGATGGCCGCATCGCGGGCGGCGGGCTCTTCGAAGAGATAGAGGGCGTAGCCGCCGTAGCCGCCGCCGCAGTATTTGCGGGCGATCGCGCCTTCGATTTCGGTCAGCGGCTCCATGCCTTCTTCGAGCTGGGTGGCGTGATAGAGGGATATGCCCTCGGAGAGCTTGTGGATGTCGGCATGCAACACGCCGTCGCGGGCGATGCGGGCGCTTTGCGCGATGCGTTCATAGTCGCGCGGGTGGTCGGCCACGCCGGGCGTGTCGTGGCTGGTGCCGGTCCAGTAGATCGCCATCCGGCCTGTTAGAAAATCACCGTTGTGCTTGAAATCGAGCACCGGCTTCGGGCCGGAGCGCCAGACGCAGAGGCCGGTTTCGCGGATCACCGCGGGGTCCTGCCAGCCGACACCGAGGTCGATTTCCGAATCCACGCCATCGCGGCCGTTGAGCAAGGCCCAGGCACCGCTGCCGCCGAGGCCGGCCTGTTTTTCATAAGGCCACTCGCGCAGAGAAACGAGCGGCGAGACCGCGCAGTTGACGACATATTCCCCGGGACGGGCGAAGCGCGGCACATCGAGCCAGCCACCGGCGAAGTCCACCCGCAGCGGTGCCTCGGTGGGTGCCTGCACCCAGCGCACGATCGAGGAAGTGGAGACCGGTTCGAACTTCGGCGGAGTTTTGGGAAGGATGGTATATCTTGCGCCGACCTTGGCACAGAGTTCGTGTTTGGCCTGACCGTATTTGTCGTCCTCGGTGACAATCAGGAAATCGGGCTGGATGCGCAGGAAGTCGTCTTCGAAGTCGAGCCCTTCCTTGTGGCCGTGGGTGATGATCACCTCGTCGATCATGCGCAGACCCTGCAACAGAGCCTGCTTGTGCTCGTCGGGAATTGATGGCTTGCGGCGCTTGTGGTGCCACAGCACCTCGGCGGAGGCGAAGGAAACGATCAGGTAGTCGCCAAGCGCGCGGGCCTCCTCGAAGAACTGGAGGTGGCCGGCATGCAGGATGTCATAACAACCGGAGACGAAGACTTTTTTCATGATATGGGAGACTCAGGACTTGAAGACACAAGACGCAGGAAAAGAGGGATGGAAGTTTGGTCGTTGCGTTTGCGGATTGGCTTCCTGGTGGTGGGGTTTTGGCAATCAATAATGATAGCGGGCCTGGGCGAAGAGGATGCGGTCGTCCTTCACGCGGTAAACGAGGCGGTGTTCCTGGGTGATGCGGCGCGACCAGATGCCCGGGCCGAGGTGGCGGAGCGGCTCGGGCTTGCCGATGCCGCTGAATGGATCACGCCGGATGGCTTCGACCAGCTCCAAAATCCGCAGTGCCGTCTTGCGGTCGGTGCCGACCCAATGGGCCAGATCCTCAAGGAAATCGCGGTCAAAGACGAGACTGCGGTCCGCGGGATTCATTTGGCTCCGGTCTTGGCGGCCAGGGCGTCCGTGGTCAGTTGCAGTCCCTCACCTTGTTCGAGTCGGTTGAGCGCGGCCAGCAGGCGCCGGGCATTGGCGGGCGAGCGCAGCAGGTGGGCGGTTTCCAGCAAGCCCTCCCATTCGCCAGCGGGAACCATGACGATTGATTCATGTCCGCGGCGGTCGATGGTGACCGGCTCGCGGGTGGAGACCGTAGCATCCCAGACGCTGGCCAACCGGTCGCGGGCTTCGGTGTAGGAAATGGTGGGCATGGAGGGAATAAAACACCGACAGGTTTTCTGTCCAGAAAATATTCCGCTTCGCTCACTCTTTGGACACCGACACGTGGTGGCCGTGGGCCTTGAGCAGGGCGTGGCGCTTGGCCTCCTCCAGGTCTGATGCGACCATTTCCGCGCACATCTCCTCGACGGTGATCTCGGGTTTCCAGCCGAGTTTCTCCATCGCCTTGGTGGGATCGCCGAGCAGGGTCTCGACCTCCGCCGGGCGGAAATAGCGCGGATCGACGCGGATGATCACATCGCCGGGTTTGACCGCCGGGGCGATGGTGGGATCGACGGCGCGGACGGTGGCGACCTCATCGACGCCCTCGCCATGGAACTCGAGCGTGATGCCGGCTTCGGCGGCGGCCATGCGGATGAATTCCCTGACGGATATCTGCCTGCCGGTGGCGATGACGAAATCCTCGGCCTGTTCCTGCTGGAGCATCATCCACTGCATGCGGACGTAGTCCTTGGCGTGGCCCCAGTCGCGCAACGAGTCGATGTTGCCGAGGAAGAGGCAGGCTTCGAGTCCCTGGGCGATGTTGGCGATGCCGCGGGTGATCTTGCGGGTGACGAAGGTCTCGCCGCGGCGCGGGGACTCGTGGTTGAAGAGGATGCCATTGCAGGCATACATGCCGTAGGCCTCGCGGTAGTTCACCGTGATCCAATAGGCATACATCTTGGCCACCGCATAGGGCGAACGCGGGTGGAAGGGCGTCTTCTCGGTCTGCGGGATTTCCTGCACCAAACCATATAACTCGGAAGTGGAAGCCTGATAGTAACGCGTCGTTTTCTCCAGTCCGAGAAAACGGATCGCCTCCAGCAAACGCAGCGCGCCGAGCGCATCGACATCGGCGGTGTATTCCGGCGCCTCGAAGGACACCGCGACGTGCGACTGCGCGCCGAGGTTGTAAACCTCATCCGGGCGCACCTCGCTGAGGATGCGGGTCAGGTTCGATGAATCCGTCAGATCGCCATAGTGCAGGCGGAAGCGCGAGTTCTCGACGTGCGGGTCCTCATAGATGTGATCGACGCGCTGGGTGTTGAAGAGCGAGGCGCGGCGCTTGATGCCGTGGACCTCGTAGCCTTTTTCCAACAAAAACTCGGCAAGGTAGGAGCCGTCTTGTCCGGTGACGCCGGTGATGAGTGCTTTTTTCATGATGCGTTAATTCCTTTCCCGTGGATGAGGTTCTTTCGATGAAAACTTGAGAATGGTCAGGGCCAGTGTCTGGCCGACTGCGAGGCCAATCATGTCCGCCAGCCAGTCGATAGGATCGAAACTCCGGGTGGGAATGAAGGCTTGGGCGATTTCCTCAAGAGAGACGACCGCGAGAAGAACCCATGTCGTCCGGGTGATGAAGCGCGGAAGCGATGTGGCACGGCGGTCGGTAAAGGCGAGATTGCAGAGGAATCCGAGAGTGCCGATCAGGCCGACATGGCCGAGCTTGTCGCCCAGAGGGATTTGCCCGATGAAGGGCCACCAATTTCCGCCTTCGCCGCGATCCGCGATGACGACCACCGCGATGAGGAAACCGATGAATATCAGGGCCGCCAGGCGGAAGAGGGTTTTCCGCAAGTCATTCGGGCCGGTGGGCATGGGTGGTGGATGATGGAATCAGAGGCGGGCGGCGCCCGCGTCGAGCGACGCCTTGAAATCCTGATAGGCGGCGGCGAGGCCATCTTTGAATGGGATGACCGGCTGCCAGCCGGTGGCCTTGATTTTGGAAA
Organism: Luteolibacter sp.; assembly: GCA_964202135.1. Classification (GTDB taxonomy): domain Bacteria; phylum Verrucomicrobiota; class Verrucomicrobiia; order Verrucomicrobiales; family Akkermansiaceae; genus Luteolibacter. Next base: position 10,701 of record CAXNHR010000019.1, read on the forward strand.
TATCCAGCAGCTTGCGCGGCGTGCCGTCGGGCTTGGTGGGATCGGTTAGAATCTCACCTTCGAAGCCAGTGGTTTCGGCGACGAGTTGTGCCAGTTCGAGGATGGTAAGGTCCTGGCCGGTGCCGACGTTCACCCAGTCGGGCGGGTTGTCGAGCGTCATCAGGTGGAAGCAGGCGGCGGCGAGGTCGTCCACGTGGAGGAACTCGCGGCGCGGGGTGCCGGTTCCCCAGATGGTGACTGCGGCGTCGCCGCGTTCCTTCGCTTCATGAAAACGGCGGATCAGCGCGGGGATGACGTGGGAGTTTTCCGGATGATAGTTGTCGCCGGGACCGTAGAGGTTGGTGGGCATGGCGCTGTGATAGAGCAGGCCGTGCTGGGCGCGGTAATGCTGGCAAAGCTTGAGGCCGGCGATCTTGGCGATGGCGTAGGCCTCGTTGGTCGGTTCGAGCGGCGAGCCGAGCAGGCAGTCTTCCGGCATCGGCTGCGGCGCGAGTTTCGGATAGATGCAGGACGAACCGAGAAACAACACGCGTTTCACACCGGCGCGGCGGCTGCCTTCGACGAGGTTTGCGGCGATGGCGAGGTTTTCGTAAATGAAATCGGCGGGATAGGTCGAGTTGGCGTGGATGCCGCCGACCTTGGCCGCCGCGATGATCACGGCTTCCGGTTTGTTGGATGATAGATAATCAAATACCGCGCGCTGGTCGCAGAGGTCGAGTTCGGAACGCGTGGCGGTGATCAGGTCGAAGTCGCCGAGCCTGTCAGCCCCGCGGACGAGCGCGGAGCCGACCATGCCGCGGTGGCCGGAGATGAAGAGTCTTTGCATGGATACAATGCTTAGAGATGGCGGAATGGGTTGACGACACTCAGCGCTCCAAGGCTGAAGCCGTCCTGAAGGTCTTCGGAATAAAGGATGCGGCAGCCTTTTGCCCGCGCGGCGGCGAGGATGCTGCTGTCCCAATGCGACAAGCCGTGGTGGCGGCGCAGACCATTGGCCTCGAGAATCAGATCGCGCGTGAGCGGTTGAAAGGGGAAGCCTGAGGAGAAGGAGAGAAATTCGTCGATTTGATGTTCGGTGATCCCGAGGTGCTTCTTGCGAAGGGCAGCGGCGATGAATTCCTGGAGAACTTGTCCGGAAACGACGGGAAGATGGGAGAGAAGCCGCTCTCGGGCGCAAGCTCTTTTCGCAGCGTCCTCGGGTGCTTCCGAATAGGCGTAGAGAAACGCATTGGTGTCGAAAAAAGCCGGTTCAAGCATGACGTTCGTGGAGTGCGTCCCGGTCCAGTTTGCCGACCGGATCGGTCTGGTTCCTGTCCTCGGCCATGCGGTTGAAATGTCCCAGCATGCGCTCGCGATGGATTTGCTCGGGAGAGGAGTCCGGGTCTTGGGGGGCTCGGTCACCGTGCAAGGCGCCACGCAGTGCCGCGGCGATGAAATCCTTGAGCTTCAGGCCCCGGGAAGCCGCTGTCGCCTTCACTTCGCGAAACAAAGGGTCGGGAAGATCAATGGTCGTTTTCATGCAGTGATTTTATGCTTTTATGCCCCAAGGTCAACAAATGGGTCACTCCGACCATGCCGCGGTGGCCGGAGATGAAGAGTTTTTTCATGGTTAGATGCTGAAAAGCTGAGATGGAGAAAAGCCAATAAACGGCCCGAAGGCTCTTGTCTCAGCTTCTCAGCATCGCATTTCAGGTTTTCAGCTTTTGCTTCCGGGAACGCTGCCGCCCGTGGTCGATCTTTCCTCACTGGAAAGAAACCAAGGCGGGTGGATTTTTCGGTTGCTGGCTTGCCGCCCTCAGAAGGGCGGATGGGCGGCAATGCGCGGTGAGTTTTCCGGCAAACCCCGGAGTCGGCGAGCTACGCGATCAGGTGTGGGTTTCCGGGAAGGGTTCATGGAATCGGCCGGCGGGGCAGAAGCAGTGAAAACAGGTCCACGTCCACCGCATGCTCCTGGCCGAGGAATTCCAGCAGGATTTTGACGCGTTCGGCGGCCGGGGCGACGGAAACGATGGTGCCGCGCATGCCTTGGAGCGGGCCGTGGGCGATTTCCACTTCGTCACCGATCTCGATGACCGGGGAGACCGATAAGGTTTCCTCGTCTTGGTCGGAGCGGTCGCGGACTTCGTTGCGCAGCGCCTCGACGAAGGATTCGGGCACTGGCGGGATTTCCGAGCCGAAGCGCACCAGCCCGCGCACGCCCTGGCAGAAAGTGACGGCGCGCTCCATCTCGGAGAGATTGAACTTGGCGAGCAGGTAGCCGGGAAAAAGCGGTTCGACCCACCAGATCTTGCCGCGGCGGGTGGCCTTGCGATAGCGCAGGCGGGGGCAGAAAACCTCCACCGTTTCGAGTTCGCGGAGATGGCCGGCGGCGATGTGCTCGCGCTTGGTCTGCGTGCGCACGCAAAACCATTCGGGTTCGTGGGTATCGGGTTGAAGCGTGCTCATTGGCCCAGAAGTTTCTGCAGGATGGGCAGCACGCGTCCACTGCTGCGCATCCATTGTTCGAGGCGTTCCACCCGCTCGCCGAGGAATTTCCGTTGCTCCGGATCGTCCACCGCATTGGCGGTTTCCGCGAGGTGGCGAATCCGGCTTTTACCGCTGTCGAGGTGCGGTCGGATCTGCTCGCGGATGAAACCGCCGACCAGTCGCTTGAGTTCGACGGCGGGTTCGAAATAGGTGCGGCGCTCGCCATTGCCGTTGCCATTGGCCTCGCGCACCGCGCCGAGGCTTTTGAGCATCCGCAGCCCCTGGCTGGCCGAACCCTTGCTGATGTCCAAGCGGCAAACCAGGTCGTCGAGCGCCAATGGGCTGCGCGAAATGAACAGCAAACCGTAGATTTCGCCGATCGAACGCGGCAGCCCGAGCACCCGCACTCCGTCCACGAAGAAGTCCACCACCTGACGTTCCAAGGGGTCGAGCTCGTCGCGGGAACCATCCGAAGCGGGGTTCATGGGAACGACAAGCTAGTGGCTGTGGCTGATTGTTCAATACAAAATGAACAATCAATAGCATTATCCAATCCCACCCCCGCCTTCGCCGCGGACCGCTCCCTCGTGACCGCCCCGGTCCTCGACTTCGGCGTGCGACGTGAAAACGCCGACCCCGTCCTTCAGAATCTGACCGTCCTGAATCCCACCAACGCCACCGTCCGCATCAACGACATCATCGTTGAAAATCTCGGCGCTGAGGAATCGTTCATCGCAACTCTTGGCACGGTCGTCCTTGGCGCCGGTGCCTCCACCACCATCCCATCGACGGCATCGGCACCGGTGACCCCTACGCCAAACCACCCTTCGTCCCGTAAGTCCAGCTTGTCCGGTTCCTATCGAGGATGGGTTGCAAGCCCAGGCGCATGCCCGCACTTCCCGTCTTGCCAGCGGCGTCTTTTCCCGCTGGATTTTGCGCATGCGCATCCTCATCACCGGCGGAGCGGGCTTTCTGGGCTCCCATCTTTGCGAACGTCTGCTCAATGAAGGCCACGAGGTGATCTGCCTCGACAACTTTTTCACCGGCAGGAAACGCAACATCGCCCACCTGCTTGGAAATCCCTACTTCGAACTGGTCCGTCACGATGTGACCGAGCCCTTCAAGTTCGAGGTGGACCAGATTTACAACCTCGCCTGCCCGGCCTCGCCGCCGCACTACCAGCACAACCCGATCAAGACCATCAAGACCTCGGTGATGGGCGCGATCCATTGCCTCGGGCTCGCCAAGCGCACCGGAGCGCGGGTTTTCCAAGCATCCACCTCCGAGATCTACGGCGACCCCGAACTGCATCCGCAGCCGGAATCCTACTGGGGCAATGTGAACCCGATCGGCATTCGTTCCTGTTATGACGAGGGCAAGCGCTGCGCCGAAACCCTGTTCTTCGATTACCACCGCCAGAACGGCGTGGACATCCGTGTGGTGCGCATCTTCAACACCTATGGCCCGCGCATGCTGCCCGACGACGGTCGCGTCGTTTCCAACTTCATTGTCCAGGCGCTGCAAGGGCACGATCTCACCATCTACGGCGACGGAACGCAGACGCGCTCGTTCTGTTATGTGGACGACCTGATCGAGGGCTTCCTGCGTCTGATGAACCACCCATCCCTCACAGGCCCGGTCAACATCGGCAATCCCGGCGAGTTCACCATGCTGGAGCTTGCCGGGCTGGTGCTCGAAAAAGTGGGCGGGCCATCGAAAATCAGTTATCTGCCGCTGCCGGGAGATGATCCCAAGCAGCGCCAGCCGGATATCACCCTGGCAAAAAAAGAGCTCGGCTGGCAACCCGCCGTGTCGCTTGAAGCGGGACTGGATTCCACCATCGCCTACTTCCGCAAGCTCCTGGCGGAGGGGTGACTAAAAGGAAAATTGGAGGTTTGAAATCAGGATATTTGGGTTTCGTGCACCTTCGACGCCCCTGCCTCAAAGATGGAAAGGAAGGTGCCGCTCCCCTGTAAGCCGGATTCTGTCCACCCCTTGCGGGGCTGGACGGTCATTTCTCTCACCCCGCCGGAGCGGAGCGCCCCGCTTGCGCGGAGTGCGACTATTACCCGGGGTTTCTAACGGGCGGGCCGCCCTTCCCCTGTTCTGTCTTGCACCACGCGAGGTTTGCCGTGCCGTCCGGTTACCCGGATTCGCGGTGGGCTCTTACTCCACCATTTCACCCTTGCCTGTGCCCATGCGGGCCATCGGCGGTATCTTTCTGCTGCACTTTCTGTCCGGGTTCCTCGCGGTTCCCGTCCCTCACTTTCATGAGGCGCGTTGCCCTGTGGTGTCCGGACTTTCCTCAGCCACCGCTTGCGCGGAAACTGCGACCGTCCGGGGAGCGGCGCAGGCAGGCTGCCCGCGTTCGTCCGGGTTTCCAAGGAAAACCTTCAAGGTTCAATGATGATTGTCAGTCACGGATTTCACGGACGAAGCGCTGCCTTGAATGACACCGCGTTGGGCGAGCGTGCGGTCGAGAAACCGCTGCACGGCGGATTTGCCGAGCTCCCACTTGGGGGCGATCAATAGATCCGGGTCGGCCAGCCCGAACAATCGCTGGATCACGATGTCCGGCCGCAGGCGGGGGAGGAATTCGCAAAGGAAATCGGCGTATTGCGGCAGGGTGAAGAGCGGAAACGGCTCACGGCGGTATTGGGCGGCGAGGATCGAACCTTCCACCACATGGAGGTGGTGAAGTTTCATGAAACGGATCTGCGGGAAGCGGTTCAGCTCATCGGCGGTGGCGAGCATCATGTCGCGGGTTTCCCATGGGAACCCGAAGATCGTGTGGACGCAGAGGTGAAGCGGGCTGTCGCGCAGGCGTTCCATCAGCGCGGTGAAGTCGGCGTGCGTGCAGCCGCGGTTGATGCGGGACAAGGTCGAATCGCGCATCGACTCCATGCCGATCTCGAGGTCCACCACGACGCGTTTGGAATAACTTTCCAGCAGTGCGATTTTTTCCGGATCGAGGCAGTCCGGGCGGGTGCCGACAGCGAGTCCGACCACGCCATCAGCCGCGGCATCGAGCGCTTCGTCATAGAATTTCCTGAGAATCCCGGCAGGCGCGTGGGTGTTGCTGTTCGGTTGGAAATAAAGGATGAACTTGCTGGCTCCGTAGTGTTCCCGGGCGTGTTGGATGCCGTGATGCACTTGCTCGCTGACGCCGGCAATCGAACGCGGCGCGGCCGGGGTGAAGGAGTCCACATTGCAATACGCGCAGCCGCCGTAGCCCTTGGAACCGTCGCGGTTCGGGCAGGAAAACCCGGCATCGATGACCACCTTGTGCACCCGCTCGCCGCCGAACCTGGCACGCAGCCATGGTCCGTAGCGGTTGTAGTTTGCGCTGACGGGTTGCTCACTCATGGGAGTGATGGGCGGGATTTCAGCCGCGCAGGTGATCGACCGCGTCCCGCAGGTCCTCCGCGGTGACGTCGCCGGTGACCCGCGCGCTGCCCGCGGCGTCGAGCAGGACGAAGCGGATTGCGCCGGCGGAAAACTTCTTGTCGGTGGCGAGCTTGGCCATCACCGCATCGTTGGAAATCGCCTCCGGCAGCACCCGCGGCAGCCCGAATTTTTCCAGAAGCCCGATGATTTTCCGCGATGCGGCGGGGTCGAGTCCGGAGTGGCGTTCTGATAGAAACAGTGCGGCGCGCATGCCGAGCGCGATCGCCTCACCGTGGAGGAGTTCGCCGTAGGGCACGGCGGCCTCGATGCCGTGGCCGATGGTGTGGCCGAAGTTGAGCAGCGCGCGGATGCCGAGCGTCTCGTGCTCGTCGGCCTCGACGATGCGCGCCTTGATGGCGATGTTGCGGGCGATGAGCTCCGCCGGCACCTCGCGGCTGGAAGGATCGAGCGCGGCCAGATCATCGAGCATGGCCGCATCGCGGATGGCGGCGTGTTTGATGGCCTCGGCGAAACCTTCGTGAAACTCCCGGTCCGGCAGCGTGCGCAGCGTTTGCGGATCCACCATCACCAGCCGCGGTTGGTGAAACGCGCCTAACAGGTTTTTCCCTTCCGCCACATTGACGCCGGTCTTGCCGCCCACCGAGGAATCCACCTGCGAGACGATGGTGGTGGGGATCTGCACGAAGGGCAGGCCACGGTAAAAGATGGCCGCCACGAAGCCCGCGAGATCGCCCACCACACCGCCGCCGAGCGCGACCACCAGCGACTTGCGGTCGTGCCCCGCGCGGATCATTTCACGGCAGACGTTCTCGGCGTGCTGCATCGATTTCGAGGCCTCACCCGCGGGGACACTGTGCAGCGAGGCCTTGATGCCGGCGGCCTGCAATGATGCCAGCAGCGTTTCGCCATGCAGCGCGGCCACGGTGGCATCGCTGATGACCGCCGTGTGGCGGCCGGCCAGCCCGGCCATGGAAATGAGCTCGCCGGCGCGGCCGAGTGATCCGGCCTCGACGATGACATCATAAGAGCGCTCCGCGAGATCGACATGAACGGTGGGCATGGCCGGAAGCATCAAAAAACCAGCCTGCATGTCCATCCCCGATCCTGCGGTTTTCCGTCTCCCGGCTTGCCCCCGCCGCTGGCGAAACGCTAAACCCATCCCGGTTGGAGCACGATTTGCCGGACGCGCGGCATTCGCCCTCCCCGAATCACACACCAAACCCGCACATCATGAAAACACACATCACCAGGATTCTACTGGTTTCCGGATTGCTCGCATTCAACAGCCTGTCCCAGGCGCAAGTGGTGGCAGCCCACTATCCCGCCGGGGCGGAAGGAATCAAGGGCGCCTCGCTGCCGCCACCCGGCGTTTATTTCCGCGATTACAATTTCTTTTACACCGCAGACCGCTTCAAGGACGGCCCGCCGGAGTTCGACATCTTCGCCTACATCAACGCCCCGCGTCTGATCTGGATGACCGATTGGAAGATCCTCGGCGCGAACTATGGCATGGATGTCATCATTCCATTCGGCTACATGGACTGGGAGGTGAATGGCGCAAGTGACAGCTACTTCGGCATCGGCGACATCCAGATCGAGCCGCTGCTGCTCTCATGGAACCTGCCGCAGTTCGATATCGCCGCCGGCTATGCCGTGTGGGCACCCACCGGCGATTTCAGCCCGCAGCGCCCCGACCTTTTGGCCAAGGGTTTCTGGTCGCACATGCTGACCCTTGGGACCACCTGGCACATCGACACCGAAAAAACCTGGGCTCTCTCACTCTTGAACCGCTACGAGTTCTGCCACGAGCAGGAGCAAACGGACATCGATCCGGGCCAGGTTTACACGCTGGAATTCGCACTCAGCAAAACCGTCTATCAAAACCTCGACGCGGGCATCGTCGGCTACTGGCAACAGCAAACCACCAGCGACAGCGGGCCCGACACAGCTAAAGACCGCAAACTCGGCCTCGGCGCGGAAATCAGCGGCTATTGCCCGGAACTCTGCATCTTCGCCTCGCTGCGTTATGTGTATGAATTCGACGCCGCCTCGCGTCCGGAAGGCCAGTTGGTGGCGGCCACGCTCACCCGGCGGTTCTAACGAAAATAAGCCGCTCGCTTGGAGCGAATCCTGGCAGCTGCTCCCATCTCCCACATGAAACCCGCCGCCATTCTCGCCGTTTGCCTGCTGTCCGGCGGCATGGCTGCGGCCAGGGACAACGCGTGGGAGGAGGGCCTGGCGCGGGCGTTTTCCGGGCGGCTCAAGGCGATCGAACAAGAGTTAAGTGAATCCGCTCCCGGTTTGAACGGGCTGCCGGTGATCCCGGTGGACGACCAGGGCGGCACTGGCGGCTGGGCCTCGGCGCATGGCAGCGCACAGCCGGTGCCGGGAATCCGCCACTCCGTGGAAGTCCGCTGGCCGCAGCCCGCGCCGGTGGACTGGCTGGCGCTGGTGCCCGCGCGCCGCTACGACGCCCGCGGGCTGGACGCCCAATACGGCATGCCGGATGCCTTCACCGTGGAGTTGATCGATGCCGGGGGAAATTCCGTAGCCATGGTGGCGCGCGAGCGGGGCACCAGCACACATCCTGTCAGAAACGGCCATCCCTTCGTGTATGAAATTTCGCCGCCGGTGGAGGCTGCCGGCTTGCGGATTTCCGCCGACTCTCTGCTGCCGGATTTCGAGGACAAGAGCAGTTTCGTGCATGCATGGGCCGAGGTGTTTGCCTGCGCCGCGGACCGCAATCTCACACGGGATGCCAAAGTGAGCGCCATCGGCGGATCCTCGCCGCCCGCGCCTTGGCACTGGGCCGCACCGTTTCTGATCGATGGCCAGACGCCTCTGGGTCTGCCGGAAATCCCGGCGGAAGACCACCGCAACGTCGGCTGGCTTTCCGAGGGCCGGGCCGAAGCCAACGTGCCCACCGGCGTGACCGTGGACCTCGGCGAATCCGCGGCAGTGGACGCCATCCGCCTGCTGCCCGCCAAGCGGCCGACCTCGGACCTGCCAAGCGGCTTCGGCTTTCCGCGCAGGATGACGGTGTCCGTTTCCGAATCGGGAAACCCCGGTGACTGGCGGGTGGCGGCGGAGCGGGAGATGCGCAACCCCGGGCACAATCCGGTGCTCGTGCCACTCGATGCCGGACGCGCGAGATATGTCAAAATCGAAGCCACCCAGTTATGGAAAGCCTTCGAAAGTTATCCGGCATTCTTCGCCTTGAGCGAGGTGGAGGTTCTCTCAGAAAACCGGAACCTCGCGCTGGGAAAAGTCGTGCGCTCGGCGGACGGGATGCAGAACCTGATCGCGCCCGGCGGCCGCTTCTGGACCAGCGCCGCTCTCAGCGACGGCTTCGGGCCGGATGGCCGCCTCGTTTTCAACCGCGAGTGGCTCACCCAACTCGACCGGCGGCTGCAGCTCGAAACCCGCCGCCATGAGCTTCGCGCCGAGGCCGCGAGCCTGATCGCCGGCTGGCGCCGTGCCGGACTGACCGTTTTCGCGCTGCTGGGGCTGGCCGGAGCCTTCGCCATCATCGCCGTGCCCATCCGCTACCGCATCCATGCCAACCGCGAGCTGCTCAAAGTGCGCGAGCGCATCGCCGGCGACCTTCACGACGAGGTGGGCAGCAATCTCGGCAGCATCCAGATGTTCGCCGATCTCGCCGAGAGCCGCTCCGGCCCGTCGGACGAACTCAAGCGCATCCAGCGCATCGCCGCGGAAACCGTCAGCGCCGTGCGCGACATCGTCTGGCTGCTGCGCCCCGGTGGCGACCACCGCATCGCCACCGTCGAGCACTTGCGCGAGACCGGTTCCATCATGCTGGAATCCTTGCAATGGAAATTCACCGCCAATGATGCCGCATGGGGCATCGAACTCCCGGAAGAAGCCAACCGCGACCTGTTTCTGTTTTTCCGCGAAGCCCTCCACAACATCCTGCGCCATGCGGGCGCCAGCCATGTGGAAATCCACGCCGAAGCAAACGACTCGGTTTTCAAATTGCGCATCGAGGACGACGGCTGCGGCATTCCTGCGGAAAAAACCGACCGCCCCGCCACCCTGCGCGCCCTGCGCCAGCGGACCGAGGCATTGAACGCCGACTTCCATGTCGATAGCCGACCGAACGAAGGCACCCGGCTCGAACTCGCCGTCCCACTCACCCGCCGCCACCGCCGGAAGTCCAAGCCAGCTTTACCAAAAGATCCGGGTGGTGAGGGCGAGGCTTAGCCAGTTGCATTCACTGAATTGCCGGCTTGGTGCTATCTCAGCCAAAGTCTCCGAGCATGTAGCAGAATTTCGAATCCTGCGATTAGCGCGAATCCAATGGCCTCAATCCATCCAACCCTCCGGATGACGCGAACCGGCGCTTGGGAAGCTTGACGAGCGAGTAGGTAGCTGGCCCCTAGAGCAATGTAGGTTGTGAGAAAAACGTCTGGGGTCGGCAAGCCCAAGCCACTTAAGCGAACTAATTTGCAGTCTATGAGTATCAGCATGCCCACCTCGGAGAAAAGGACTATAACGAAAAAAATAGGGGCACCGACAATCATGAGAACCCCGCCGCTGATGGAATCTCGAATCTTGGGTCTTGAGGCAATAAAACAGACTGCGATTGAGAGCAGCAAGATCATCACCATCCAATCCGAATAGATGTCCGGAGATAGTGACCAGAAGGCGGCGTTGGTCATATTCGGTATTCTTGTCAACCATGAGACCTCCGGCGCCTGACCGGGGGGGCGTGGCATCGACTGCGGGTTGAGGTTGTAGCGGTCATGGCAGCTTGAAATGGGCGGGTATTGCTGGATTTCAGGTTGGCTAGTCTTGAGGAAGCGTAAGTCCACCTCTGGGATGATTCTTCTTACGGGATCTCACTCGATGAATCACGTAAAGAGCAACCAAAGGCGCGGTGACCCAAAGATGGGAAAACCCGATAGTCTCTGCGAACCATTCGTCAACCTCGCAAAATTCCTCGCGATACACTACCCTAGCAACAACTCCCGCGATGATCAGTAAAATCGTCAAAACTACCAGAACCTCGACCATGGTGAAGCCCGCCTTGCAAGGTGTCTGATTTTCGATCTTCATTTTCTGATGCGTAGGCCATGCGCGGTGGGGATGGAAGCCCGAAATCAAACCGGGGCGTTGCTCGCCGCCGCATGAGGTGATTTCTGCCTCTTGTTACCATGGGATATAGGGTTCGATAGTAAACTGCGCATCCCATATTTGGTGTTGATGATTCGGATCCCCTTCCTCTTCAATTGTGAATTTGAGCTTCTGCCCGCGCCAAGGATACCACGATCTTCTTAAGCCGCATGAGCAGCCATCATGGTTCTTCTGGGTCGGATATTGACTGATGATAACGAGGATGAGCCATAAAGCCATCACAGTGGCTAGACATCTGAATCCAGAGTTCTTGTGCTCTAGGAATACAAAGGGGATTGAAATTAAAAATCCACCGAAGAGCAGTGCGTAGAACCAAGTCAAAGGCCTCGCTATTGGTCTAAACAGGCTAAAGGAACTCTCTCCGCCGGCGACGAAAGCAAGAAAGGGCACGACAATTGATAGCGGAATGAGCCACTTCATTATTCTCGCGTATCTCACAACGCCGATCGTAAGCTCATCATTAGGCATTTTCTGGCAGAAAAGTGTATTGGTTCAGTCAATGAATTCAGCAATTTAGTTATTCCCAAACGAGAAAGAATCAATTTTCGAAGGGTTTGAAATCAGCCGGTTGTCGGGTTTGTAGGGAGCTGGTAATTTTTCGGATGGGAGAGAGGTCTGGAAAAGAGTGAGGACTGATCCGGTCCGCCTCAAGGCCAATGCCTTTAAGGCTTCGCTCTTTTCCGCTCGATTCCTGAGCCCGGCAGGGATCGGAGAGATTCGCTCCTCGGCCCCGGGCTTTGTTTTGTAAAGCCCGTTGGGATAAAGATCTTTTGCGTTCTCACTTTCCGCTTTTCCGGAGGGGGCGGCCGCCCTAGTTTTCCGCCGCCATGAGCAGTTGCGCACCAAAAATGAAAATGGACCCGGCCCTTCACCGGGTTCAGAAGCCGGATTGGATCAAGGTGCGGTTGCCGAACAACCCGGAGTTCTGGTCCACCAAGTCGCTCATCACCGATCTCAAGCTGGTGACCGTGTGCGAGGAAGCGCAGTGCCCGAACCGCTGGGAATGCTGGAGCCAGAAAACGGCCACCTTCATGATCGCCGGCGAAAAATGCACCCGTGCCTGTGGTTTCTGCGCGGTGAAAACCGCCAAGCCGGACGCGCTGGAAGCCGATGAACCGCAACGCGTGGCCGAGGCCACCCGCCGCATGGGCCTGCGCCACGTGGTGATCACCGCCGTCGCCCGCGACGACCTGCGCGATGGCGGCGCCGAGCATTTCAAGCAAACCATCGAGGCCGTCCGCGAGGCCAATCCCGAAACCATCATCGAAGTGCTGGTGCCGGATTTCAACGATCGCGACTGGGCCTTGCAAATGGTGATGGACGCCC
>CAXNHR010000020.1:0-22835 GCA_964202135.1 Luteolibacter sp.
GAGGAAATCACAAAGGGCATCATCGGTTGCGGCGGAATCAGCGTCTCGCACCTCACGATGCCCGGCAAGCTGCTGGCACTCTGCGATGTGGACCGCAAGCATCTTGCACAGCGCATGCAGGAGGCCGGCGGCGAGGCTGCGGGTGTCACGGGCTACCATGATTTCCGCGAGTTGATCGCCCGCGACGACATCGACATCGTCCACGTGGCCACCCCGCCGCATTGGCATGCGTTGATGGCCATCGCCGCCGCCAAGGCAGGCAAGGATGTCTGGTGCGAGAAACCCATGAGCCGCACCATCGGCGAGGGCATCGCGATGGTGAAGGCCGTGGAGAAATACGAGCGCATGTTCCGCATCAACACCTGGTTCCGCTTCCAAGCCGGATTTTACGGCATGCGCGCGCCGGTGCAGATGCTCAAGAAAGCGGTGGCCAACGATCTGTTAGGCTGGCCGCTCAAGGTCACCGTTTCCGCCAGCACCGGCTTCGATTGGAAACTCAATATCTGGACTGGCAAAACCGGCCTCGAGCCGCAGCCGGTGCCGCCGGAGCTTGATTACGACCTGTGGCTCGGCCCCGCGCCGATGAAGCCTTACCACATCCACCGCACCCACCAGACCTTCCGCGGCTACTGGGATTATGACGGCGGCGGCCTCGGCGACATGGGCATGCACTATCTCGACCCCGTGCAATACCTGCTCGACAAGGACGACCAGGCCCCCGTCTCGGTGGAGATCGACGCCGATCCGCAGGATGACGACGCCATCGGCACCTGGCGGCGCATCGAGCTGACTTATGCCGACGGCTGCAAGGTGATTCTTGATGGCGAGGACCGAGACAAGGAGGCCGCTTATCTTGAGGGGCCGAAGGGGAGAATTTTTGTCGGTTTCCGCTCGGACATTCCGGATTTGCGCCAGAAAATCGATGCCCTGCCGGATCCCGCGCCGCAGATCACCGACTTCCACGAGAGCGTGCGCACGCGAAAAAAATTCGCGCTCAACGAGCAGAACGGCTTCTGGTCCTGCACCATGGTCAACATGGCCGTCACCGCGCACCGCCTCAACAAGAACCTCAAGTTCGATTCCAAGACCCTGCGTTTCGACGATCCCGCCGCCAACGCGCTCATCGACCAACCGATGCGCGCGCCATGGAAAATCGAGGTCTGATGCCGGATGGGGCCTCATGTGATCTGAAGCCCACACCCCGGCAGCGCCGGAGTAAAGGCCTCCTCCATCGCCAAGGCTGCTGAGGACAGGTTAGCATGAACTCCGGCGCTCCTCCCCGCCGCGCTATCCTGCTCAGCCACTTCAGGAAAGCGAAGATTAACATGTTTTCCGCATCGGCGCCTCGATCCTCGAAAACGCCGATCCCGATAATTTCCTTTTTACGCCTCGCGGCCGCAGCATTGCTTGAACTTCTTGCCGGAGCCGCAGGGGCAGGGGGCGTTGCGGCCGGTGGTCTCGATCGAGAAGCTCGGCTTGCGCTTGGGCAGGTTGAGCTTGAGCGTTGGAGCCTCGCCGCCGGAGATGGCGTCGATGTCGATGTTGCCGGAGGTGGCGACGTTGGCGCGGGTAAGGGTTTCCTCCCCGCCGTGGAGCTGTTGTGGCGCGCTGTGGAGTTGCTTGAGGAAGGCTTCGAGGTTGGAGGCGGAGCGGAACAGGTTTTGCAAGGCCTCCCGCTTGATCGAATCCATCAGGGTGACGAACAGGTTGTAGGCCTCGTTCTTGTATTCGATGAGCGGGTCCTTCTGGCCCTGGGCGCGCAGGCCCACTCCCTCGCGAAGGGCGTCCATGTTATACAAATGTTCCTGCCACTGCTTGTCGATGGCTACCAGCGCCATGCGGCGCTCCTCCTGGTCGAGCACCTCCATCGGCAGTTTGCCGGTGCGGATTTCGTAAGCCTCTTTGACCTTGCCGACCAGCATCGCGGAGATCGATTCCTCATTGAGATTCTGCAAGGCGTCCTCCTCGGTGACACGGATCGGCAGCGTGGCATTCACCCAGTTGAGAAGTTCCTTGTAATCCGGCAGCTCGTCATCGCGCTCGTTGAGGTATTCGCGCACCTTGGCGGGAATGGTTTCCTCGATGATCTCGTTGACCATGTCGCGCGGCACTTCGGTGGTGAGCACTTCGTTGCGGTAGCCATAGACGACCTCGCGCTGCATGTTCATCACGTCGTCGAAGTCGAGCACGCGCTTGCGCCAGGTGTAGTTGCGTTGTTCGACGCGCTTCTGTGCGGTCTCGACGGACTTGTTGAGCCACGAGTGTTCAAGCGCCTCGCCCTCCTTCATGCCGAAGCGCTCCATCATCGCCGTCATGCGGTCGGCGGCCGCGAAGTTACGCATCAGGTCGTCTTCGAACGAGATGAAGAACTGCGAGCGGCCGGGGTCGCCCTGGCGGGCGCAGCGGCCGCGGAGCTGGCGGTCGGTGCGGCGCGACTCGTGGCGCTCGGTACCGATGACGAACAGGCCGCCGAGTTCGGGGACGCCCGGCGCGAGTTTGATGTCGGTGCCGCGGCCGGCCATGTTGGTGGAAACGGTGACCGCACCGAGTTGGCCGGCTTGGGAGACGATTTCCGCCTCCTGTGCGTGGAACTTGGCGTTGAGCACGGTGTGCGGGATCTTTGCCCGCTTGAGCATGCGTGCGAGCGTTTCCGAGGACTCGACCGAAGCGGTGCCGACGAGGCAGGGCTGGCCCTTGCCGTGGGCTTCCTCGATCTTGGCGATCACCGCGTTATACTTCTCGCGGCGGGTTTTGAAGACCTGGTCGTTTTCATCCACACGGACGTTCGGCGCGTTGGTCGGGATCGGCAGCACGTCGAGCCGGTAGATGTCATGAAACTCGGCGGCTTCGGTTTCGGCGGTGCCGGTCATGCCGCCCAGTTTCTGATAGAGGCGGAAATAGTTCTGGATGGTGATGGTGGCGAAGGTCTGGGTCTCCTTCTCAATCGCCACACCCTCCTTGGCCTCGACGGCCTGATGGAGTCCGTCCGACCAGCGGCGGCCGGGCATTTCGCGGCCGGTGTTGTCATCGACGATGATGACCTTGTCGTCCTTGACGACGTATTGCACGTCCTTCTCGAAGACGCAGTAGGCTTTCAGGAGTTGTGAGATGTTGTGGATCTTCTCGGCCTGCGCGTCCATCCGGCGCTGGCATTCCTCCTTGGCGGCGATCTTCTGCTCGTCGGTGAGCTCGCGGTTGGTGTCGATGTCGGCGAAGAGTGTGCCGAGATCGGGCAGGGTGAAGGATTCGGGATCGCCGGGTGAAAGGTATTCGCGGCCCATTTCCATGAGGTCGGAGTCGTGGCCTTTCTCGTCGATGACGAAATAGAGTTCCTCTTTGAGCGCGAAGAGTTCCTTCTTCTGGGCGTCCTGGTGGAACGAGAGCTCCGCCTTTTCCAACAACTTGCGCATTTCCGGCTCTTCCATCAATCGCATCAGCTGGCGGTTGCGCGGCTGGCCGAGTTTGAGTTTGTAGAGCATCCGGCCGGCGCCTTCGGCGTCGCCGGCGTCGAGCAGTTGCTTGGCCTCGGCGGCGACTTCGTTGCAGAGGGCGATCTGGCGTTTGACGAGTTGTTCGACGAGCGGCTTGTATTTGTCGAACTGGTGTGAGGTGTGCGACGACGGGCCGGAAATGATCAGCGGCGTGCGCGCCTCGTCGATGAGGATGGAGTCCACTTCGTCGATGATGGCAAGATAGTGGCCGCGCTGGACCTGCTCGTCCTTGGTGGAGGCCATGCCGTTGTCGCGGAGGTAGTCGAAGCCGAACTCGGCGTTGGTGCCGTAGGTGATGTCGCAGGCGTATTCGGCGCGGCGTTCCCATGGCGGCATCTGGTTCTGGATGCAGCCGACGCTGAGGCCGAGAAACTGATAGAGAGAGCCCATCCAGTCGGCGTCGCGGCGGGCGAGGTAGTCGTTGACGGTGACGATGTGGACGCCGAGGCCGGTGAGCGCGTTGAGATAGACCGGCAGGGTGGCGACCAGGGTTTTGCCTTCCCCGGTTTGCATTTCGGCGATCATGCCGCGGTGCAGGGCGACGCCGCCGATGAGCTGGACGTCGAAGTGGACCATTTCCCAGAGCAGTGGGTGGTCGCTGACGGTAATGGTGGATCCGCACATGCGGCGGGCGGCGTTTTTGACCACGGCGTAGGCCTCGGGCAGGATTTGCTCGAGGTATTTGGCGCGGGATTTCGGAAACGAGGACTCGGCTTCGTGGAAGGCGGCCTTGGCGGCCTCGATCGATTCGGGGGTGGGCAGGACCTGGGCCGGCAGCGCGGGAAACTCGCCGCGCAACGGGGCGAGGCGCGCATCAACGGCGGCGGCGGTGGTCGCGAGTTCGTCCGCGCTCATGAGCTCGATCTTTGGTTTCGCCGGAGCGTCCAGAGAGTGGTAGCGGGCGAGGTGGGCCTGCCAGTTGCGGGTCATATCGCGCAGTTTCTCCTCCGGCTCACGCTGCAGCGCCTCTTCGATTTCATTGATGCGGGCCACCGTCGGGCGGATGCGGCGCACCTCGCGCTGGTTCTTGCTGCCGACGATTTTCTGGAGAATCCACTTGATCATGAGGAAGATGGGGTAGGGCGGATGACCCGCCGGGGTGGAGCCCATACACCGCGGGACGGGCGGGTGCAAGCGCTAGCCTTCGTCCGGCGCGGGCGGGGATTCCTGGTTGAGTCGGCGCAGGTGGTCGAGGTAGGCGTTTTCGGGAGCGGGCTTCAGCGGCCGCTCTTCGGCGGCGAGCATGGCATCGACGCGGCGGCGGCTGTCGGCGATGAGTCCTTCGATGAGCGGGGCTTCCGGCAGGTTTTTCCAATACTTCTTCGGCATTTCGGACCGCATCGCCTTCACCTTCAGTCGCGCGGGATTGAAAATGCTGCGGTAGTAGCTGCGCCAGAGCTCATCCAGCGCATCCTCATCGGGGGCCGCATCGCGCTCGACGCCGGGCGTGAAGAAGAGCGATTCGCCGTCCCAGTGCGCGCATTCGCCGGGCGTGAGGATGGACCAGTCCATGCCACAGAAACGTTTCGCGAAAAACGGAGCCGCCAGCCGCACGATGCGATGCTCCGGCTCAAACCAGGCGACGAACTGCTCGCGGCCGCTGTCCGGATCGGTACCGACCAAGCGGAAGCGCACGAAGGCGTGCATCTTGTGGATTTCACGGCCGACTTGCTTGCGCCATTGTTGGACCTGGCGGATATCGGGATCCGTCGCATGCGTCATGAGATGGCGCTCGCCGCCGCAGGTGATGCGCCACAGCAGGCGGTAAAGCAGGCCCCAGCGCCGCGGATCGGTGTGAGCAGCCGTGCTGCGAGCCATGTCGAGAAACGCGGCGGAGACTTTGGGTGCGCCGCCGGATTTCGGAACGAGCGGTTCCCCTGCAAACAAAGTTCCATCGTCCGCATCGTCGGACCACAGGACCGCATCCGGTACCACGCCGGCCGCCAGCAGGCCCCGCGCCGCGTCGCGCCAGGATTCGAAGGTCGGCTCGATGTGCTGGGTGCGCATGGAGTGGACATAGCCCGGAACAGAACTCCGCGCAACAGGGATAGGAATGTTGACAGTGCCAATGTGACCCATTATTGTGTCACGTATGAAACAGGCGAGCATCCGTGAGATCAAACACGAAACCAGCCGTGTGCTGGGAATGGTGGAGGCCGGACATACGGTGGAGCTCCGCAGGCGGCGCAAGCCGGTGGCGATTCTCTCGCCCCCCATGAAAGACAAAGCGGTGGAGATGCCGGATTTCGTGGCGAGGCTGCGGCGTATCTACGGAGACCGGATATTGGAAACGACGGGCACGGAACTGGTGGATGAAGCAAGGGGTGAGCGATGATGGAGTATGCGGATACCGGGTTTTTGTGTTCGCTGTATGCGCCGGATGCGCACACTGCCAAGGCGGCCGCGGCGATGCGGCGGATGAAATCCGAACTGGCGTTTGTATGGATTCACCAACTGGAATTCCGCAACGCGCTCCGCCTGCGGGTTTTCCGAAAGGAGATCACTCCCGCGCAGCGCGAGGCATCGTTGAATCTTCTATTGGCGGATCTCGCCTTGGGGGTTCTGGCTCATGCGGATGCCTCGCAAAAGGAACTGATGGTGGAAGCCGAGCGGCTCAGCGCCTCGCATTCGGAGCGCATCGGCACCCGCAGCCTCGACATCCTGCATGTGGCCGCCGCGTTGGTTCTCGGCTGCGAGACCTTTCACACGTTTGACACGCGGCAGGGGAAACTCGCCAGGGCGGCGGGCCTCAAGGTGAAGGGTTGAAGCGTATGTGTTGATTTCAAGAGTCGCGATGTTCCATGGTGCTTCTGAAATTCGCCAGGAGTTTTGGCAAGAGTTCCACAGGGATTGGCAGGGCATCAATGCGCTCGCGAACCGTGCTGGCAGAGATCCTGCCTGTTTCATTGAGGAACCTGACAAGCGATATGTCCTTGGCGCGCCCGACAAGCAGTTTCACGGCGGCGAGATCATTCGATTCCAGTGCGAACGCGGCCGGACAATCCGGAACGGCAACGAGACGCTCGCGCCAGCCGCTTGGCAGGATTTCCAGGATCGAGTCTTTCAGGATGTCGGCATGGTAGCCGTGTCTGCGGAAATACGCGCGGTTTTCCCCCAGCGCTTCATCCAGCATGATGCCGGTGAGTTCATCGAACGGTTCCGGGCAGAGATCCGCATCATAAGTGGCGGCCAACACGGAATCCGCATTTCCAAGTTCAGGGAATGAAACGAGCAGTGAAGCGGAACCCAAAACAAGGAAATGCCGATCATCCGCCAGTGCGCTGGCGGCACGGATCAGGTGTTTGAGCGCGTCGAGTGTCATGTCACCGGATCCATGTGCAGACCGACGAAAGGTGAACAGGATTTGATCGGCTCGGAATCATGATTTGGCCGAACCATGAAATCGATCAAGGCCTGCATGCCCTCGGCGGATGTTTGAGCGGCGATGATGCGTCGGCGCCACTCGTGGATCGGCCCCGGATGCACACGTCCCAGCGCCTGCCAGCGGTCCAGATTCTCCAATGCGATGACGAGATCATCCGGATGGGACTCGATGTGCCGCGCGAGTCGCCGCCAGACCAAGACGCGGTCGTCACGGCGGAAGTGGTGATCCTCGATATCCATCGCGGGAAGCATGGTCTTTTATGTCGGGTGGTGCAAGTGGGGAAAGCGACCACCTCAAGGAGTGCCTGCCGGTTAAAGCTCGCCGGAAATCACGGATATCGCGTCGGCTCGGGAGGGCGGCGGGTTGTCGAAATCGAGTTCCATCTGCAGTGGCGGAGGCAGGAAACGCTGACGAAGCGAGTCGCCTTCGATTTCTAACAGAGTTGGCTTGTGATCGGCGGCGATGATGAAGGGCATGATCTTTTTCATCACGAGGCGCAGGCGGATCAGATCGGCGAGGCGCAGTCGGGTGAAGCGGCGGGCCTGGATGATGCGGTCGGCATTGCGCACGCCGAGGCCGGGGATGCGCAGCAGGATTTCACGCGGGGCTTGGTTCACATTGATCGGAAAAAGGGCGCGGTTTCGCAGTGCCCACGAGAGTTTCGGGTCGAGAGCGAGATCGAGGTTGGGTTCGGCCTCGGTGGTGATCTCGTCCACTTGGAAACCGTAGAAACGCAGCAGCCAGTCCGCCTGATAGAGCCGGTGCTCGCGCAGCAGGGGAGGGGCCTTGAGCGGCAGCAGCGCGGAGGGTTCGGGGATCGGGCTGAAACCGGAGTAATAGACGCGGCGGAGTTTGTAGCCGGTGTAGAGCGTGTCCGCGCGGCGGAGGATCACCGAGTCGGTGGAATCGTCCGCGCCGACGATCATCTGGGTGCTCTGGCCGGTGGCGAAGGGCGGCGGTTTGGGAGCGTCCGGCTTTGATTTTTCCGCGAATCGTTCGTCGATCTTGTTTCGGATGTGTGCCATCGCCAGCTGGGTGCGGGCGAGGTTTTTCTCGGGAGCGAGTTTGGCGATGCTGGATTCGCTGGGCAGTTCGATGTTGATGCTGATGCGGTCGGCGTAGCGGCCGGCGCGTTCGATGAGTTCGGGCGATGCTTCCGGAATGGTTTTGAGATGGATGTAGCCGCGGAAGCGGTGGTCCTCGCGGAGTTTGCGGGCGACTTCGATGACGAGTTCCATCGTGTGGTCGGCGCTCTGGATGATGCCGCTGCTCAGGAAGAGTCCTTCGATGTAGTTGCGCTTGTAGAAATCCAGCGTGATCTTCACCACTTCATCGGGCGTGAAACGCGCGCGCCGGACGTTGCTGGAGCGGCGGTTGATGCAGTAGTGGCAATCATAGATGCAACTGTTTGTTAGAAGCACCTTGAGCAGCGAGACGCAGCGGCCGTCCGGCGTGTAGGAATGGCAGATGCCCGCGCCACCGGTCGAGCCGATGCCACCGCTGCCGCGCGAGTCCTTGCGCGCCGCGCCGCTGCTGGCGCAGGAGGCATCGTATTTCGCGGCGTCGGCCAGAATTTCGAGTTTGGACTGCAGTTCCATCAGAGCTTGGGATTGGTGGATTGACCGCAGCGTGGCATGGCGCAAAGTGGCGTGCGGATGCCACCGGTCAAACGCGGATTTTTCGGCGGGCGACCTCGCCTCAGGCCCCGCGTTCGAACATCATCGTGAACTCGTGGCGGTTGTAGCTGAGATGCTTCAGGGCGATCCGCTTCAAGCCGGCCTCATCCGCCCTCCGGGTGACTGTGGCCGCGAGGGTGTTGATTTCCGCATAATCCCCGCTGCCCGCGAGTTTCAGGGTGAAAAGGATCAAGCCACCCATGCGCAGGTGCGCCGCCAGCCGGAAAACCTCGGCGGCGGCCGTGCGGGCGTCGCCATTCATGTCGCACAGGATGGCATCGTAAATCGTGCCTGCCGGAGGCTTGAAACGCGCCACATCCATGCGGACCTCATGCAGGCCCGCCGCTCCGGCCAGCCGGGCATCCAGCGGCGCACGGTCCACGGCGGTGACACGGTGGCCGCGTGCCAGCAATTCCGCAGTCATGCCGCCGGGGCTGGCACCGAGTTCGAGCCAATGGCAACCGCTTTCCGGCACGCTGCGGAAGAGGGCGAGATGATGAAGGGCTTCGGCGAGTTTGGCTCCCGCGCGGCTGATGGCATCCGGCCCGCTCTGGCGCATGAATTTCGTGCCGCCGGGATGGAAACCATTCGCCCGCTGCGGGCTGTGCAAGCCGCAGAACAAGCCTTCCTCACCCACCAGCGCGAACAGGCTGTCCGCAAGGGGATTCTGCTCCTCGGCATGGCGGATGGTGGCCGCTTGCACCGGAAACAATTGCAGCGTGCGGCCGCGCAGGTTCGAGGCGAGCGGGCGGTAAAAATTCCGTCCCGCGCATGGGTCGAGCGCTCCGGCCATCACGGTTTGCGGGCGCGAGTCGCCAAACTTCCGCCACAGTGCCTGCGCCGCTTTTTCGATGAAGCCAGCCGTTTCCCGCGGGCGGCACGGCCACATGTGCCCCACCGGCAGGTTCCAGCGGATGAACTTCGCGGCCGGCGAGTCGTGCAGCCGGGCCGGATCGGCCAATCGCACCAAGCGGAAATCGCGCCCGAGTTTGCGCGGCATTTCCGCGCCCAGATCCTCCATGATCGCGGGCTCCAAGTCCGCAAACACCTCCGGCAGCCGCAGCAGCCACAGCGCCGGGGTGTCGTTTGCCATGGTTTCCTCGCTCACGCGGCTTATGCAAACGCCCCATGCATCCTTGGGAAACCCTAAACTCAATCCCTTTTCGCCCTGCGCTTCGGACAGCGGCTTTTCGGCTTGGGCGAATCCTCGTTGCGCGTGAGGTGGCGGGCCAGCGCGGCCAACCAGATCACGCCCACGATCACCCAGGTCCAGGCGGCATAGATGTGATGGGAAACGCGGATCGCCGGCAGGAAATCCGCGCTCATACGGGTGGCCGCCGCGAGAATGGCCAGGCCGGTCAGCCAGCGCAGCCAGAGGATCCGGCCGCCTAACAGATCATGGCGTCCGGCATGACCGAGAATCACCCGACAGCCCACGGCGAGGGTGACCAGGCCGATGCCGGAGGTGAAGAACAGGTGCAGCGAGCCTACCCGCGCGAGCGGCCAGAATGCGGCGCAAGCCAGACCGGCGGCAATTCCGGCGATGGCCCAACGCACAGCGTTGCCGGGGGTGGATGAGATTTTTCCACGCCACAGCCCCGGGGTTTCGAAGGCGAACCAGACGAGGATCACCGCCGCGCGCAGCAACTGACCGGCCATCGCCTTGCCATGGACTTCCAGCGCGAAACCCGCGATCACCAGCAGCCCGGCGATGATGGCCGTGATGGCCCGCCGCCACCATCCGGCGGGTGGCCGCGGTGACTCGTCAAACGAATGGCGGCTCTCCATGCCGAAAAACCGCGGGAGCATGTAGGGGCCGATGCCCATCAGCGGCAGCAGCGGAAATCCCTGGAAAAGCCAAAGCCGCGCCCATTGCCACCGCACCGGTGAGGGTGCCGGATTCGAGGCCAGGAACGCGGCCGCCAGCGCCGCGCCGAGGATGCCGGCCAAGGCCAGCACGAAGCCCGGCGGCGGAGTGTCGCGGTTGCTGAAAATCCAACGCCCCGCCATCGCCGCCAACAGCGCCAGCAACATTGCCGAAAAGGCCGCGTCGCCTGCCGCCACGTGGTTGCGCGAGTAGCTCGCCATGGCAATGCCCCACAAGCCCAGCAGCACCAGGAACTCACCCGCGGACCATTTTTGATGGCCCGTAAGCCGCGGAAACGCCGTGCCAATGAAACCGGCCACGAAAGCTCCCATGAAGCCGCCGATCATGATCCGCGTGTGCGCCTCGGCCGGATAAAATGGCAGCATGCCGGCATACAACATCGGCCACAGCAACACGCCCCAGATGCCGGCCACCACACCCAAGGGGAAGAACACCCGGTAGGGCTCTTCCAGAATCATTTGCCACACGCGCTTCATCGCCCGCAGCGTGGAGCCGCTGGACGCACTTATTCAAGAAATTAGTTTCATGAAATAACGGATGCGGAGTTTTTGAGAGCGCGTGGATGAGGGTAAATCTGTTAGACAAGCGGGAACTCGCCGTCGTCATCCAACCCGTGCCAGCCGAGTTTGCCGAAGGCGCGCAGGATGGATGCGACCGGTTCGCCATCCTCCTCGCCATCACCGTGCTCGATGGTCGCCGAGCTGCTCAGCCCGTGGTTCACCTCGATGCTGATGACGGTGTTATAACATTCCAGATAGATCCAATCGCCCCATGACTTGGATTCATGGCGTGGATCAAGGTGCTCCTTGCGCAGCGCGGAGAGGATTTCCACCAGGGTGCTCGGGGCGGTGGATTCGGGGACTTTGACAATGGTTTCCATGGAGAGGCGGGAGGGAGGCAGATCAATCGTTGAGAACTTGCACGATTTCACGCCTCAGGTCTAGGATCGATTGCAAATCATTGTGCGCGCCTTTGTTCTTGATGGCTGAGGTGAAGCGGGAATGGTCTGCGGCGGATGTCCTCGTTTTATCTTCTGGCGCTGTTGGCCGCCTTTTGCATCGGGCTCTCCAAGGCGGGCTTCAGCGGCATTTCGATGGTCTCGGTGTTTCTGCTGGCGGACCTGTATGGAGCGAAAGCCTCGGTGGGTCTCGCGCTGCCATTGCTGATCGCGGCGGACCTGATGGCCTGGCCGGCGTTCATCAAACACGGTTCGTGGCGGCCGGTCTGGCGGCTGTTGGCACCGACCCTGGTGGGGCTTGGCGCAGGCTGGTGGCTGCTCGGCTGGATCCCGGACGAGGCGGCGCGCCGCGTGATCGGTGGTTGCGTGCTGATTATGGTGGCCTTGCAGGTTTCACGCTCATGGAAACCGCAAGTCTTCGACCGCTGGGTGGCATCGCGCGGATTCGGCATGGGCGCGGGCATCATGGGTGGTTTCGCCACCATGCTGGCCAATGCCGCGGGGCCGGTGATCCAACTCTACCTGATGGCGCGCAGGATTCCCAAGATGGAACTCATCGGCATCGGCGCGCGCTTTTTCCTGCTGATCAACCTGCTCAAGGTGCCGCTCAATGCGCGCCTCGCGCTGATCACACCGGACAGCCTGTTGGAAAACGCGCGCCTGCTGCCGGGAGTGGTGCTGGGGATTTTCGGCGGCCGCTGGCTGATCCGGCACGTGCCGCAGGCCGCCTTCGAGTGGATGATCGTGGTGTTCTCGACGCTTGCCGGATTGAGGTTGTTGTTCTGGTGAGGGGAAAACCGGCGTCAAGGCTGCTGGCGCAGCGCCTGCCATGCCTGCCAGGCGAACATGCCCATGAAAATGGGCAACAGGATGCTGCCGGTCGCTCTCCACGAAATGACAGCCAGCAACGAGGCCACGATCACCGTGACCCACAAGGTGATGCGGATGCGCTCCGGCCCGAGAATGGAATCCAGCAGGCGGCCGCCATCCAGCGGCAGCACCGGCAGCAGGTTGAGCAAGGCCCAGACGATGCTGATCCACATCAGGATGCTGAGGAAATACAGTCCGAACGGCGACATCTCCGGCAGCCGTGGCATGATCAGTATCAGCGCCAGTCCTAACAGGATCTGCACGGCCGGCCCCGCCGCGGTGACCATGAAACTCTGCGGTCGGGTGAGCCGCACTCCGGAATACGCCGCATAGCCGCCGAATGCCTGCAGCACGATCTCGCTGCGTGCACCGAATTTCCGCGCCGTGAGCGCGTGGCCGAGTTCGTGGACCAGGATGGAAATGAAACCGGCGAGCAGGAACAGGAAGATGCGAAGGATGGCTTCGGGCGAGTTCGCACCAAGTGCGCCGCCGATGAGCGCCAGGGTGACCCAGAAAAACGGATGCACCAGCACGGGAATGCCGAAAATGGAAAAACGGATCATGTGGCGGCTTTGCTAAGCGCGGAACCCCGAGGGTGCAAGGCCCATGGTCAAGCTTTCCTCTGGCCATCGTCCGGATGGCGGCGCACAGTTGTTTCATGAAAACGCTGATAAGCGCATCCATCGCGGCCTTGCTGGCCGCCGCCTGCCTGCACGCCACCACCATCATGGTCGTGCCCATTTTCGAACCTCTCAGTCTCCAAGGCACTGATGGCGACGAGGCGATTTCGGACACGGGCGAGGCCTTGCAGGCCTGCGTGATGTCCCGCCCGATGGCCCTTACCGGCGCTTCTCCCGAGGTGCTGGTGGAAGCCATCCGCAGCCCGCATTTGATCCCCACCAACAACCCGAATTACAAGGTGCAGGAGGCGAACCTGTTCGTGCTCGCCAATATCGGAATCCGCGCCGAGATGACCACCAACGGAACCACCAACGGACTCACCGTCAATATGGACGTCTCGCAACTTTCCATCCCGCCGGAAGTCGATCTCACCGCCCGCCAGATCCTCAAACTCGGCATCGTGGCGCTGCGCAAAACCCTGGAGGAATACCAGCGGCCGCAACCCGATCCGCTGGCCGTCACCCTGGTGATCGAAGGTGCGGACGAGTCCAAGGCCGGCCTGCGCGATCTGGATGTCAGCTTCGTGATTGGTGAAATTCCCGCCGCGGAGAATTGAAGCGGTGTTTTGCCTTTCCAACCCGGGGTGGAATCTTCTTTGATCGCCCAGCCACAAGCCCCATGCCCCACCGCCCCAAAGACCCGCGTCCGTTCAAACGAGCCATCCTCAAACTCAGCGGCGAGGCGCTGCGCGACATCCACTCGCGGGACAACATTTCGCCCGAAATCGTGGACCGAATCGCGCTCGAAATCCGCGAGGCCGTGCAGACCGGGCTGCAACTCGGCATCGTCGTAGGCGGCGGCAATTTCTGGCGCGGTGCCAGCGCATCGGCCCGCGGCATGGACCGCGCCACCGCCGATTACGTCGGCATGCTCGCCACCGTGATGAACGCGCTGGCGCTCGAGGGTGCGCTCAGCCATCACGGCGTGCGCTGCGTGGTGCAGTCCGCCATCGAGATGAAGAACGTCGCGGAAACCTTCATCCGCCGCCGTGCCGAACGCCAACTCGAAGAAGGCAAAGTGGTCATCTTCGCGGCCGGCACCGGCAACCCGTTTTTCTCCACCGACACCACCGCCGCGCTGCGCGCCAGCGAAATGGGAGCCGACGTCATCCTCAAGGCCACCCAGGTGGACGGCGTTTATGATTCCGATCCGCGTCACAATCCGGAGGCGCAACGCTACCAGAACGTCACCTTCCACGAGTGCATTTCCAAGCGCCTCAACGTGATGGACACCACGGCTTTCAGCCTGTGCATGGACAACCACATTCCCATCATCATCTTCGAACTCGCGCCTGACGGCAACCTCTCCCACGCCCTGCGCGGAATGCCGATCGGCACGCTGGTGCATGGTGAATGAATCTGAAATCTGAAATCTCAAATCTGAAATTCCTATGGACCCGGACCTTGCCATTCTCGAAGTTGAAGAAGCGATGACCAAGTGTGTCGAATACCTCACCCATGAGTTCGCCGGCGTGCGCACCGGCAAGGCCAGCCCGGCGCTCATCGAGAATATCGACGTGCACGTGCAAGCCTATGGCGGCGTGAGCAAGCTCAAGAGCCTGGCGGTGATCAGCTCGCCGGAGCCCCGCATGTTGATGGTCCAGCCATTCGATCCGGCGACCACCCGCGACATCGAGCGCGCGATCCGCGAGTGCAAGCTCGGTCTCAATCCCGCCGCTGCCGAGCGTTCGCTGCGCGTGCCCATCCCCGAGCTTTCCGAAGAGCGCCGCCGCGAGATGGTCAAGCTCGTCAAGCAGCTCGCCGAGGAGGCGAAGGTGCGCCTGCGCGCCGCCCGCAAGGACGGCATGGACACCGCCAAGAAAATGAAGGCCGCCAATGTCATCACCGAGGACGGCCAGAAGGACTTCGAGGACGAGGTTCAGCAGCTCACCAACAAATACACCAAGAAAGTGGATGAACACGCCACCGCCAAGGAAGCGGAGTTGATGAAGGTGTGAGCTTGCGAATTAGAACGGAGTAAGAAGGACAAGTTCCATAGGTCATTAAAACTTTACGCCAAGCATGAGGCCAAAGGCTTCAACATGGATGTGATGGACAGCCTCGTTGCGGCGACCGCACTGGTCCATCAACCCACCGTTGTCACTCGCTACACCGCTGACTTTCCAGC
The DNA here is from genome assembly GCA_964202135.1 of Luteolibacter sp. Classification (GTDB taxonomy): domain Bacteria; phylum Verrucomicrobiota; class Verrucomicrobiia; order Verrucomicrobiales; family Akkermansiaceae; genus Luteolibacter. The sequence continues at coordinate 15,077 of CAXNHR010000020.1, forward strand.
GGACGTGAAGACGATCAATCCTTGGACGGAATAGTTTGAAAATCCCCTGTCTCAAAAGGAAAGGTTGGTTTCGGCAATGATGCTGCTTTAGCCGCGAGCGACCAAGAGACTCGTGCCGGTCATCTGCCCGGGCTTGGGAACGCCGAGCATGTCTAACAGCGTCGGTGCCACATCGGCGAGGATGCCGTCCCTGACCTGATAGTTCGCGGCATCGTCAGCCACATAAACCACATGCACCAGATTGGTGGTGTGCGCGGTGTTGGGAGAGCCGTCGGCATTGCGCATGTATTCGCAGTTGCCGTGGTCCGCGGTGATGAGCAGTTTGCCGCCGAGGCGCAGGGTTTCCTCGACCACCGCTTTCACACCGGAGTCGATGGTTTCCACCGCCTTGATGGCGGCTTCGACCACGCCGGTGTGGCCGACCATGTCGGGGTTGGCGAAGTTGAGGATGACGAGATCGTAGTCCTTGAGTTTGGAAACCACGGTCTCGGTCACCTGCGGGGCGCTCATTTCCGGTTTGAAATCATAAGTCGGCACATCCTTGGGCGAGGGGATGATCACGCGGTCCTCGCCGGGGTTGGATTTCTCGACGCCGCCGTTGAAGAAATACGTGACGTGCGGGTATTTCTCGGTTTCGGCGATGCGCATCTGGTTCCTGCCGGCGGCGGCGACGGCCTCGCCGAGCACCATGTCGAGTTTCTCGGGAGCGAAGATCGCCGGGCAGTCGTAGGTCTCGTCATACTCTGTTAGAGTGACATAGTGGACGCAGGGCGTGACACCGCGCTCGAAGCCATCGAAGTCCGCCTTGAGGAACGCGTCGGAAATCTCGCGGGCGCGGTCGGCGCGGAAGTTGAAGAAAATGATCACATCATCATCGCGCACGCGCTGGGTGTCCGCTTCGGCAAACACCATTGCGGGCATGAATTCGTCGGTCTTGTCGAGCCGGTAGTAATCGGCGACGGCCTCGCTGGCGAGGATGTCGCGTTTCTCGCCCTTGCCGAGGACGATGGCGTCCCAGGCGAGCTTCACGCGGTCCCAGCGCTTGTCGCGGTCCATGGCGAAGTAGCGGCCGATCACCGTGGCGATGCGCGCGCCGCACTTGGCGGCCTCGTCCTCGACCTTGGCGAGGTAGGCTTCGCCGCCGGTGGGCGAGGTGTCGCGGCCGTCGGTGATGGCATGGATCATGATGTCATCCACGCCGGCTTGTTTGGCGAATTTCACCATGGCGATGAGCTGGTCCTGATGGCTGTGGACGCCGCCATCGGAAACCAGGCCGATGAAATGCAGCCGCGAGGATCTGGCTTTTTCGAGCGCTTCGACGAACACCGGATTACCGGCCAGCGTGCCTTCCTCGATGGCCTTGTTGATGCGGGTGAGATCCTGATAGACGATGCGGCCCGCGCCGAGATTGAGATGCCCGACCTCCGAGTTGCCCATCTGGCCGGGCGGCAGACCGACATCCATGCCTGATGCGCTGAGAAAGCCTTTCGGGTATTGTTCGAGCATCACGTCGTGGAAAGGCGTGTGGGCGAGCAGCACGGCATTGCCGTCTTTTTCCGCCGTTTTCTGACCCCCTGGGTTCACACCCCAGCCGTCGCGAATGATGAGCACCACTGGTTTCTTAGCCATGACGCCGCGCGTTTAATGGCCCGGTCCCGGCGGGGCAAGCACTGAGAGGATGGAAAACGCGGGATTCTATGAACTTGCCAGTTTCGCGTGCCGGTCCCAGCCTGCGGGCCTTATGATAAAACGAATGATGATCGGTTTGCTGTTCACGCCGCTGGTTTTTCTCACGGCCTGCGGTAAAAAAAAGGAGGACGTCAAGGCACCCGAGCCGCCGCCGGCAGCAGTGGAAACAGTCGTGGAAGCCGCTGCGGAAAAACCGCCGGAAGCCCAACCCGCAAAGCCCGCGCCAGTGCCGGTAGTCCGCGCGCTGAGCCCGGAGGAACGTGCCGCGAAACTCGGCTTCGCGCGCTACCTGCCGCCGGAAACCGAGGTGGTGGTTTCCCTTTACAGCCCGAACAAAACCTTGCAGCGCATCAAGGGCGGCAAACTTTGGAAACTGATCGATGACGAAATGGGCATGGACTCTGGCGGCGATGAAGCCGCCGCGCAGGGTGGCCCGGAAGCCTTGTTCGAAAACGAGATGACCCTCGCCTTCGGCAAATCCACCTCCGAACAGGCCGGCAACCTGATCTCGCTCAACAACGCCCGCACCCGTCTGTTGATGCGTGCGGCAGCCATGGCCTTGCCGGCGATGGCGGAATCGGGTGATCCTGCGGATTTGATGCAGGCGCTGGCCATGGGTTCGGATCCGGCGATGTTGCGCGACTTGCTGGCGGATCCGCAATCCGGTCTGCCGCTGCTTGAGAAACTGGCCATGCCGCCGCTCTACATCGCCTTCCGCGCCGCGCCTGATGGCGGCCAGGCCGCCGCCCAACAACTCGCGGGCATGATCGAAATGCTCGGCATGTTCGGCGACATGGCTGCGGCTACCGAAGTGGAAAAAGCCGGACAGACCTTCGCCGGCTACACGATTTCCGGCGAGAAGGTTGCCGAGATGCTCGGCGCCAACCGTGCCTCGATGGACGCCATGCTGGACAGCCCGACCGTGGACCGCCTGATCGCCGCAGTTGCCAAAAACAACCTCACGGTCCTCAGTGGTTTGGTCGGTGACTATGCCATCCTGTTCCTCGGTTCCTCGGCCGATGATCTCGTTTTCGCTGCCAGCGCCGGTGAATCGCTGCTGGCCGGCGAGGCGCTGGCATTCTGCGACGCGCATGCGGAAAAGGAACTCGCCGCCGTCATTTGCGGCCGGGGAGACGCGATCCAGCGCATGATCGATGCCGGCGGTGGACTATCGGTCATTGCCGACGGATTGCGTGAGGGTTTCGCCGCTTCCGAGGGCTTGGGCGACACGCGCGATCTGGAGACGCTGTTGCGGATGGTCGCCGAACGCGAGAGCGCGCTGCGCCAGCTTGGCAGCACCGGATCCACCGGCACCGCCGTGTTTTTCGAAGACGGACTCAAGATCGAATCCTACGGCGGCATCGACCGCGGCGCGATCGACTGGGCCGCGTCTAACAGACTTGGCCGTCTCGGCGATGGCGAAAACGTCGTCCTCTTCGCCAACATGACCGGCGATGCGGCCTACGATGAAAAAATGCAGGCCTATCTGGAGGCATTGATGGAAACCGGCTACGCCCTGTCGATGAAGCTCGCCGAGCTGCCGCTGGAGGATGGAGAACTGGCGCGCTTCAAGGAAATGGCGGGCATTTTCGACAGCAAGTTCCGCACCGACGCGGTGGCGTTGTGGGAAGCGTTCAGCGGCGATTTCAGCGCGGGTCTCGGCGCGGAAAGCGCGCTGGTGGTGGATTTGCACGGCAGCGTTCCCACGATTCCGGGCGTGGCGCAGGAACTGGTGGACGAGGGGAAATTTCCCCGCGTTTCGCTGCTCGCGCCGGTGACGGACCGCGCCAAGCTCGCCTCCGCATGGGAGGCCATGAACCGCAGCGCCAGCGGCATCCTTGCCAAAATCAGCGAGATGAACGGCCAGGAAATCCCGATGCAGAAACCGATCAGCTCGGAGAAAAACGCTTTCACCACCTGGTTTTTCCCGCTGCCGTTCTTCAATGACGATTTCCTGCCATCGGTCACCGTCGGTGACGAATGGTTCGCCGCTTCCACTTCCAAGAACCAGGCGCTCGACCTGCTCGCCAAGGCCGGCGAGGGCACGGCCACCACGGGCATGAACGTGATGATGAACTTCGACGCCCTGCGCGTCTTCGTCGATCAATCGCTTGATCTCCTCGCCAAGCACCCGGATGCCCTGCCGATGGATGCGGAGGACTTGGAAAAAATCCGCAAACTGAGCGCCGCGATGGAGGACTTCGAGAAACTCACCCTTCACTGCCGCCGCGAAAACGGCGTGCTGCGCAGCAGCATCCATCTCAAGACCCGCTGAACGCCGAGTGATGACCCTGGAACCCATCGGCATGGTCCGCAGCTGTTTCGGGAGCAAATTCGCAGTGCCCCGCCAGCCGGGTTTGTGCCCGTCGGCGTGGGGGACATTGCTGTTTCATGAACCCTACCGCAGCGCGGAAGCCATCCGCGGGCTTGAGGGATTTTCCCATCTCTGGCTGATCTTCGGATTTCATGAAACCGCCGCCCAAGGCTGGAAGCCGACGGTCCGCCCGCCGCGGCTTGGCGGAAACCGCCGGGTCGGTGTGTTCGCCAGCCGCTCGACGTTCCGGCCCAACGCGCTCGGGCTCTCGCTGGTGCGGCTGGAGGGAATCGATGCCGCCGCGGCGGATGGCCCGCGGCTTCTGTTAGGCGGCGTGGACCTGATCGACGGCACCCCGGTTTATGACATCAAACCCTACCTGCCCTACGCCGAAGCTCTGCCGGATGCCGCCGCCGGATTCGCGGCCGATGAAATCCCGCGTCTGCAGGTGGAGATCGCCGAGGGTGCGATGGACGATTTCCAGCAACTCCCGCAGCGCTCGCAGGCGCTGATCCGCGAGGCGCTGGCGCTCGACCCTCGCCCGGCGGTGCAGGCGGACGATGCGGGCCGCACCTTTGGCGCGCTGCTCGGTGGCCACAACGTGCGCTTCCAGATCGCGGATGGCGTTTGCCGGATTGTGGAAATCCACGTCTGAATTGAGTTTCGGAATCCGACGCGCCGTATTTAGGTTCATGCCGTGGCCGATGCCGTATGCAATGAACGCTGGCGCACGGACGGAAAATTCTTCCGCTCCGGAAACTCGCGCGTCGAGTTGCGCTCGGTGACCTACGGGCCGTTTCCCGGTGGCTGGCCGCTTTCGTTCGATGCGGATTTCCAACGCATCGCGGCGGCGGGATTCAACTCGCTGCGCTTGTTTGAAATGCCGGACCTCCGCCTGCTGGATGCGGCCGCACGCCACGGCCTGCGGGTTTTCGGCGGCCTCAAGTGGGGCCAAAACGCGGATTTTTTCCGGCGTCCCGCACTGCTCAGCGCGGCGCGTGTCGCCTTGGCGCGCGCGCTTGGTGAAACTTCCGCCCACCCGGCGCTGGCCGGTGTGTATGTGGGAAATGAAATCCCCGCCGACCTCGTCCGCTGGATGGGTCCATTGCGTGTGCGCCGCACAATCGAGGATTTGATCGCGCTGGGCCGTGAACTCGCACCCGAACTTGTTTTCGCCTACGCCAACTATCCCAGCACCGAGTATCTGGAGCCGGAAAACGCCGACTTCTCCGCATTCAACATCTATCTGGAAAACGCCGGTGATTTCCGCAGTTATGTCAAACGCCTTCATCACATCGCCGGCGACCGGCCGCTGGTGATTTCCGAGTTCGGCTTGGACTCTAACAGGAACGGCCTTGGCCGCCAGGCGGAGGCGCTCCAGTGGGCGGTGGAAATTTCCCGCGAGGAAGAATGCGCCGGCTTCACCGTTTACGCCTGGAGCGACCGCTGGTGGAACGCCGGCGCGGAAGTGCTCGATTGGGATTTCGGCCTCATCGACCGCATTGGAAACGCCAAGCCCGCGCTCTCCGTCATCGCTTCCGTGATGGCATCATCAGGCACGCCACGGCGCGCATCGCATGCGTTTTCCGTGATCGTCTGCACGCGCAACGGCCGCGAACGGATCGGTGATTGTTTGGAGGCTGTTAGAAAACTCGAGGGCGCGGATTTCGAGACCATTCTCGTCGATGACGGCTCGGCGGATGGCACCGCGGACTATGTGGCGGCGCGTTTTCCCCAAGTGAAACTCCTGCGGCTCGATCCCTGCGGCCTCAGCGCCGCGCGCAATGCCGGAGCGGCTGCGGCGCTTGGTGAAATCCTCGCCTTCACCGATGACGATTGCGCGCCGGACCGCGAGTGGCTGCTGCGCCTCGACCGGGTTTTCGCCGACGGGCGCTTTGCCGCCGCCGGTGGGCCGAACCTGCCGCCACGGCCGCGATCATGGCGCGAGGCGGTGGTTTGCGCGGCACCCGGCGCGCCGAGTCATGTGATGCTCGATGACGCGGAGGCGGAGCATCTGCCCGGTTGCAATCTGGCGGTGACAAGAACGGCCTTTGAGGCGGTAGGCGGCTTTGATCCGCGGTTCCACACCGCTGGCGACGATGTGGATTTCTGCTGGCGCCTGCGCGATGCCGGATACCGGCTCGGCTTCGCGCCGGGGGCATTCGTCTGGCACTGGCGGCGGCCATCGATCCGCGCCTTCCTGCGCCAACAGATCGGCTACGGCGCTGCGGAAAAAATGTTGATCGCCAAGTTTCCCGACCATTTCACCGAGCAAGGCGGCGCGAAATGGCGGGGCTTCGTCTATGGCGGCGGGGCGGTGCGCGTGGCGGCGGATTCCATCATCTATCACGGCGCGATGGGCCGTGCCGGCTATCAGGCGGTGGTCAACCGCATGCTTCCGCTGCGCGGATTGGACCGGCGCTTCGATGGCTGGCGCGCGCGGCTCGCACTCGCTGCGGTGGCGTTTCTCGCGCCGCGGCTACGGGCATGGATGCGCTGCCGCAGGTGGATGTCGGATTACTGGCGGCCGCATCATCACGAGGCTGTCGTTTCACATGGCGACGAGTGGAATGCCGGTGACGGACCGCGCGAGCATTTTCTCGACCGCTTGCTTCAGGATGGCTGGAAACCCGGCGGCGGCACCGATGATTGGGATTTGGAAAAAGACGGCATCCGTCTCCTGTTTGCCACCGAACATGGTGACCACGGCGAGAAGAACACCCTCGTCCGCGTCTGGGGCGATACCGCAATCCTGCCGCCATGGTTGATGCCCGGCGCAGCCGCGCTAGACTCCGTATCATGAAAGACCGCCTCGAACTCACGCTGCGCGATGGCACTCCGGTGATTGTCCGGCCATTGATCGAGGAAGACCGCGCCTTGGTCGCCGAGGCCTACCGCCGCCTCTCTCCCGAGGCCCGCTACCAGCGCTTCTGGACCCGCACCGGCGAGATGCTCGGCAAGAAAATGCTCGACCGCCTGCTCGATCAGGACCGCGCCTGCCACATGACATGGGCGCTGCTCGATCCCGACCGCAAGTTTCCCGGCGTCGGCGGCGCAAGCTGGTGGCGCAACCCCGACAAGCCCGATGAGGCGGAAATGTCCGTCATGGTGCTCGACGACGACCAAGGCCGCGGCATCGGCACCCTGTTGCTCGCCGTGATGTGGATCACTGCCTTCCGCGCCGGCGTGGAACAGATGGTGGCCTACACCCTGATGGAAAACCACCGAGCCGCGAAATGGATTCGCGACTGCGGCGGGGCGGGGGAGTGGGACGGCTACAAACTCGTCTTCCGCTGGGACCTCAACAACCTCGACGCCCTGCCCACCACCCCCGCCGCCGCCGACCTCGCCTCATGGCTCGCCGAACTCTCGCCGCGCCTGCTGTGAAAATGACAAATCCCGCGTGCGGCCGCACGCGGGATCCGTAAGTGGGGATCTCAGGGTTTTCCAGTTGATGGGAATTCATATCGCCCGTCTTTCACGGTGACCTCAGGCGGAATCCGCGTTTTCTCGAAGGCATCGTAACCATCCTTGAGGTTTTCCCAGAATGCATCCCATGCGGATCCCGCGGCGCGTTTCACGCGTTCCTCGCTCATGCGGAAGGGGAAAATGTGAACCCGGAAAAATCGCTGGCCTCCCGTGTGAGCCGCCGCGCAGAGCGTGTAGATTTCCTCGATCTTTTCGTCGGTCATTGCCAGGCAACCGATCGAAAACCGGCTGCCATGCACCATGATCAAACTGCCCGTCCGGCCATGG
>CAXNHR010000021.1:0-22771 GCA_964202135.1 Luteolibacter sp.
AAGGGTGAAAGCAGCAAAATCCACTTGCAAGGCGGCTTGAATTTCGGGATGTCTCGCCCCGCGCACTCATGTCGGGGCGTAGCGCAGTCTGGTAGCGCGCCTCGTTCGGGACGAGGAGGCCGTGGGTTCGAATCCCGCCGCCCCGACCAACTCATTATCAATGAGTTGCGCTTAAAAAGCGGCCCTCTTACACTCTGGCTTATCCCAGACGTCGTTCGGGCGCTTTTCTTGACCTTGGAGTGCTGAGCCTGAATCAGAATCGGAATACCCGCGCCGCAATCCATACTGTGACTGGGATAAGGCGAGCGATTTCGCCCGGGCGAAACAGGCAGGGTCGCATCGTCACTCCCGCGATTCAGAGTAGTCCATCCTCGGCCCGTCATTCTGCGGCACGGGTGAGAAGTAGCCGCCGAAGGCCATGCAGAGGTAGATGAGCACCAGTATTCTCGATTAGCGAACTGAGAACCGCTTCCCGCCGCAGGTAGGGTCGGATCAGGAGGTGGGGATAGGGCACGAGCTGGCCCGCGCCGCTGAGTTCGGCCAAGGCTTGGTCCGCTGCGCAAAGAAGCCCGGCCAATTCCCAGTCGATCTCCAGCTTTGGTGGGAGTGGTTGCGGGTTCTTTTCCGCAACCCTACGCAAACAGTTCACGCGTGATACTCCTGGATGCTCTTCACCGTGAGTTCCTTGTCCTTGAGCGAGCGCATGGCTTTTACGCTGGCTTCCGCAGCGGAGAGGTTGGTGGCGTGGGAGATTTTCTGGGCGATGGCGGTGGAGCGGATGAGAATCTCGTCGGCGCGGGATTCGTGGGTGGACGGGGTGTTGATGACGAAGTGGATTTCCTGGTTCTTCATCATGTCGACCACGTTCGGGCGCGCCTGTTCGAGGACTTTATAGACGCGTTTGCACGAGATGCCATCGTCGGTGAGGCGCTGGTGGGTGCCGCCAGTGGAGTAGATGGTGAAACCAAGTTCGACCAAATCGCGGGCGACGGCGACGGCGCGGTCTTTGTCTCTATCAGAAACCGAGAGGAATACGTTACCGGAGACAGGCAGCGGGTTGAAGGCGCTGATCTGGCTCTTCGCGTAGGCCATGCCCCAATCGGCATCGATGCCCATAACCTCGCCGGTGGATTTCATTTCGGGACCAAGCACGATGTCGATGCCGGGGAAGCGGTTCCAAGGGAAGACGGCTTCCTTCACGGAGAAGTGCGGCGGGATGATGGTTTCGGTGTAGCCGAGCTCCTTGAGTTTGTGCCCGAGCATCACCTTGGCGGCGAGCTTGGCGAGGGAAACGCCGGTGGCCTTGGAAACGAATGGCACGGTGCGCGAGGCGCGCGGGTTCACCTCGATGACGTAGAGTTGTTCGTCCTTCACGGCGAACTGGATGTTCATCAGGCCCTTGACCTGGAGCTCGCGGGCGAGGTCCTTGGCGGCGCGGACGATCTCCGCCTTGATGCTTTCTGATAGGGAAAACGCGGGAATCACGCAGGCGGAGTCGCCGGAGTGGATGCCGGCCTGTTCGATGTGTTCCATGATCGCGCCGACCACGGAGGTTTCGCCGTCCGAGATGCAATCGACATCGACTTCGGTGGCGTTGTCGAGGAAGCGGTCCACGAGGACCGGGCGTTCGGGCGAGGCGGTGACGGCTTCGCGCATGTAGCGGGAGAGTTCGGTATCGCAATAGACGATCATCATCGCGCGTCCGCCGAGAACGAAGGAAGGTCTCACAAGCACCGGGTAGCCGATGCGGTTGGCTATGACGAGGGCTTCGGCTTCGTTGGTGGCGGTGCCGGCTTCGGCCTGCTTGAGGTTGAGTTTGTCTAACAGCGCGGAGAAGAACTTGCGGTCTTCGGCTTGTTCGATCGACTTGGGAGAGGTGCCGATGATGGGGACGCCGTGGCGTTCGAGGTCGGCGGCGAGGTTGAGCGGGGTTTGTCCGCCGAACTGGACGATCACGCCGTGGGGTTGTTCCTGGTCGCAGATGTTGAGGACGTCTTCGAGCGTGAGCGGCTCGAAGAAGAGTTTATCGGATGTATCGTAGTCGGTGGAGACGGTTTCCGGGTTGGAGTTCACCATGATCGCCTCGTAGCCGAGTTCCTTGACCGCGAAGGCGGCGTGGACGCAGCAGTAGTCGAACTCGATGCCTTGGCCGATTCTGTTAGGCCCGCCGCCGAGGATGATGATTTTCTTTTTGTCCGTCTCGCGCGCTTCGTTTTCGTCGCCGTAGGTGGAGTAGAAATACGGTGTGTAGGCTTCGAACTCGGCGGCGCAGGTATCGACGAGGCGGTAGGTGGGGATGATGCCTTTGGCTTTGCGCTCGGCGCGGACGGTGTCCTCGTGGGTGCCTTGGGCTTTGGCGATCTGGCGGTCGGAAAATCCGAGTTTCTTGGCGCGCTTGAGGTCGAGGGATGCGAGTTGCCGGCCTTCCTCGGCGATCTGTTGGAGGTGGCGGAGGAACCAGGGGTCGATCTGGCTGAGATCGTGGATTTCCTCGAGGGTGAAGCCGTTCACAAAGGCGGTTTGCAGCCAGAAGATGCGCTCGGCATTCGGGATCTGGAGTTTGCGGGTGATTTCGTCGCGTGTCGGATTGACGGGCTCCTTGCTGTCGAACCCGAAGCCCCAGCGTCCGGTTTCGAGCGAGCGTAGGCATTTCTGCATGGATTCCTTGAACGTGCGGCCGATCGACATCGCCTCGCCGACGGATTTCATGGAGGTGGTTAGAACGGGATTGGCGGTGGCGAATTTCTCGAACGTGAAGCGCGGGATCTTGGTGACCACGTAGTCGATGGTCGGCTCGAACGAAGCGGGGGTTTCGCGGGTGATGTCGTTGGGGAGTTCGTCGAGCGTGTAACCGACGGCGAGTTTCGCGGCGATCTTGGCGATCGGGAAGCCGGTGGCTTTGGAGGCGAGGGCCGACGAACGCGACACGCGCGGGTTCATCTCGATGACGATCATGCGCCCCGTTTTCGGGTCGGTGGCGAACTGGATGTTCGAACCACCGGTTTCCACACCGATCTCGCGGATGCAGGCGAAGGAGGCGTCGCGCATGATCTGGTACTCGCGATCCGTTAGAGTCTGGATCGGCGCGACGGTGATCGAGTCGCCGGTGTGGACTCCCATGGGGTCGAGGTTTTCAATGGAGCAGATGACGACACAGTTGTCGGCGCGGTCGCGCATGACTTCCATTTCGAATTCCTTCCAGCCTAACAGGGATTCCTCGATGAGGACTTCGGAGACCGGTGAGAGGTCGAGTCCGCGGGTGATGATTTCCTCGAATTCCTCGCGGTTGTAGGCGATGCCTCCGCCTTGGCCGCCGAGGGTGTAGGCCGGGCGGATGATGAGCGGGAAGCGGCCGATCTGGTCGGCGACTTTCTTGGCTTCCTCCATCGTGTGGGCGGTGCCGGAGAGCGGGAGGTCGAGGCCTATCTTGAGCATCGCGTCCTTGAAGAGCTGGCGGTCCTCGCCTTTTTCGATGGCTTCCGGTTTCGCACCAATCATGCGGACCTTGTGGCGATCGAGCGCGCCGGATTTGTGGAGCGCCATGGAGGTGTTGAGAGCCGTTTGTCCGCCGAGGGTGGGGAGGAGGGCGTCTGGTTTCTCGCGGGCGATGATTTTTTCGACGACTTCGGGTGTGATCGGCTCGATGTAGGTCCGGTGGGCGAATTCCGGATCCGTCATGATGGTGGCCGGATTGGAGTTCACCAGGATGACCTCGTATCCTTCTTCCTTGAGTGCCTTGCAGGCTTGGACGCCGGAGTAGTCGAATTCACAGCCTTGGCCGATGACGATGGGGCCGGAGCCGATGACGAGAATTTTGTGGATCGAGGTATCTTTGGGCATGGTGAAAAGTCGGTTACCAGCGCGCCGTGGCGGCTAAATTGGACGGGGTTTGGCAGGGAATTTCCCGCTTGTAAAGGGTGGGATGAAAATCGTCATCCAGCCGATGGTTGCGGAGTTTTGTCTCAACGCCGCTGCATGCCCGGCGGCAGCCAGTCCTTGGAAGCCGGAGTGATGTTCGGCTCCGGGGCGGCGGGCGTTTTTCCGTCTGGGACCGTGGAATCCGTCGCTGCCAAGCCCTTGGTGTGGATCTCGATGCGCCGCTTCCCCAAGAACCTGGCCGCCAGGCTCCGCCCGGAAATTCAGGAGCTCGCCAAATTGAAATACCGCTCCTCCGCCGATGCCGAGCGCTACGTGCGCGATCTTTCGCGCAATATCCTCAAAATCCTGCCACGCGCGGACAAATCCTGAGCCCGCCGTTTCACTCGGCATCCCGGACGATCCGGAACCCCAGGTCCGGTCGCCGCAGAGAGCGGTCATCGGTCCACTCCCGGGTGAGTGCGTTGCTTCCCGGCTTGAGAAACGAGCCGCCGGTGATGACCCACTTGCGCTCACCGAGCGGGTTGGACGGGTTGATGGCGCGCGCGCATGTCCATTCGCAGACGGATCCCGCCATGCCGAGCAGCCCCGGCGGCGTGCGGTCGGATGTTTCCGAAGTGACCGGCAGCCAGTCCGCAGCTGGAATGGCGGCGGGCACTTCGACGTTCATGCGCAGCGCGGCAAACCATTCCTCCTGGCTTGGCAGGCGCGCCTTTTTCCACTCCGCATAAGCCGCCGCATCCCACCAATCGATGCCCACCACCGGGCTGTCCAGACCCACCGGGCGCTGATTCCAGTGGCCGCCGCTTTTCGCCGCAGCGAGCAGGGCCACCCAGTCATGCGGCAGGTGAGAGGTTTTTTCCGGTGGCTGCTCCGCATGGTCGAAACTGCGCTCCAAGCCATCCTTGACCAGCGTTTCAAGCGTTTCCAGAAACTCGGCGTATTGGCCGATGGTCACCTCATGCGGCGCAATCCGGAACGCGCCAAGTTCTTGCTCACTGCCATCCGATATCAAATACCTACCGGATGGTATGTTTATAAATTCGGGTAAATCCATGCGTTCTGCAGGATCCGGTTTTCGCGGGGCCATGTGGATCAGCAATGCCAGAACGGCCATCAGCGCGAGGATTCCTGCCAAGGCGATGGCCAGGCGTGCCCCGTGGTGCTGCCGTTTATGGGCGGCTGCCTGGGTCGTCGGGGGCGGTGAAGTCTCGGCAAGCTGTTGTTCGATCTGGCCGCAGAGCTCGGCCACCTGTTGCCAGTCGAGCGCGGTTTCAAGGCCCTCACCGCGCATCCAAGCCAGGAGTGTGAGCATGCGGGTTGTGCCGGGTTGACCGGAGGCAGGCAACGGGCGCATCGCTTCACCGAGGCAGGCGATGTCGCGGGCGGATTGGTCGGGCGGGCGGGCTCCGGCGACGGCCAGATTGTCGATGCGCATGAGGCCATGGCCGTCGAGATGGAGTTTGTCCAAATCCAGCGGGGAGGTGGCGTGGCCGGCCGCCTGATGATGGAGTTGGGCCTCGGCCACTTGGCGGAGCAGGTGAGCGAGTTGCGCGGGAGGAAACGTTTTGCCGGACTGGCGGAGTTGTTCGAGAGATTCGCCGTGCAGCAGTTCGTGGGCGAAAAAACAATGGTCCGCTTCATCGACCGCCTCATAGACCGAGCCGATCAGTGGATGATCCACCGCCGCCTTGGCGCGGACATCGGCAAGGAAGGAATCCTTGTGCTCGATGCGGTCCGGGCGGAGTTCGTCCACCAGCACCAGACGCGAGATGGATGCCTGCTCGGCCAGCCAGCTGCGGCTCACCGCATTTTCCCACACGAGTTCCTTCAGGTGGTATTCACCGAGGAAACGGTCTGCGGATGCGGCATTCATGAGGCGCGGGAAACGTGGAAATCATCACTCGTCAGGCAAGGCAGGCAGCACGCCCAACTCGGGATCGAAATCCGGCGGCAGCGAGTCCTGGAACTCCGGCAACAACAAATCGCCCTGCGGCGCGGCCGGTTGCCGCGGGATGCGAGCCGCCAGATCACGCGGCCATGCCTGCACATCGAGCACCTCGCCCTGATACATCAGTGAAACCACCTGGCCGTAATACGTGCGGCCGCCAAACAAATGCTCCGTCTGCGTGTCCTGCGGCGGAATCGTGTAGATCATGCGCAGGCTTTCCTCGCCGCCGGTCCAGTCGAATGGCAGCGACACCCATTGCTCGGTCACCCAGGATTTGTCCTCAAGCTGGAGGATCTCGCCCTTGCTGGTGCGGTTGAAAAAAATCACCGACACCGCGATTTCCGCCACATCGATCTCATCGGCCGGCGATTTCTGCACCGGGATGGTGAGGATGACGCGCTGGCCGCCCTCGTGGTTCGGGTTGTTGAAAATGCGCACCCGCCCGAGTGAGAGCTTGCCGAGCATGGCATCCGGAGTCTCGAAACCATCGCGCAGTTTCGCGCCCGCCATCTCGTAGAGGGCACCCGCGCCTGAGGCACCCATTTGGAACACCGCCTCGTAATGAGCCGCCGCGATGTCATAAACGCCCATTTGTTCATGCACCAGGCCCAGTTCGTAGCGCACGTTCGGGTCGTCCGGCGATTGGGCCAGTGCCTCCTCCAGCTTGACGATCGCCCGGCCCATGTCGCCGGCCACGCGCGCCTGCCGGGCCTCCTTGACCATCCGCTCGGACCACGGGTCTGCCACTTGCGGCACCGCGAGTGGAGTGGGCGCAATGGCGGGTGCAGGCAATGGCGCGGGCGGCGGTGGCCGCGAAACCACCGAGGGCTCCACTTCTTGGGCGGGCACCGGCACCCGCACGATCACGGGTTTCGGCACTTCTTTTTCCACCACCCGCATCTCGCGGGATTCCTCAAAGCGCGTCGCCAGCGCCATCCCCGCCACCAGCAACTGCACGAATGCCATCAGCCCGAGAAACCAGCACGCCACCGCAAACACCGGCACCTTCTTCAGGCCCGGGCTGGGTGGCGGCTTGTCGGAAGGCATGCGCGGACGATGCCCCGCCGCCGTGAGGGTGTCAATAAGCCCTCAAGCGTCCGTTCGCTGCTGATTCCGCCACGGAATACACTTGCCCGTCTGCGGCTGGGAACACGATGCTAACGGAGTTGAACGATTCTCATGCAAGACTTCATCCTCATCACGGTCCCGCTGCTGATCGTCTTGTATGTCGCATACGGCAGGCTGCGTGGACACGTCAAATCGCTGGAGGAGAAAATTTCGGCCCAACACCTGGCTTGGCAAAAGCTGCGTGAAACCAACCGCGAGTTGCAGTTCGAGTTGAAACGAATCGAATCCCGGTTCGACTCACAGGGTTCGCAAAGCAAGCCCTCCAGCCAGCCCATGCCGGAACCGGAGAAACCGCCGCTTTACCGGGTGATCCAGGAAGAACCGGCGATCCCGCCACCGCTGCCGCCGTCCCGCGCCGCCGTGGGCGAGGAGCCCGCGCCTGCCCCGCGGGTGGTCAGCCAGCCTGCTCCGGAATGGGAGAGTGCGGGGCCATCCGACATCCCGGAGGACGCAGCGCCATCGGTTTTCAGCCGGATTCCCTGGCGCGACATCCTCGGGCGCATGCACCTTCTGCCGCCCGGGAAATCCGAGGCGGGCGAAACCGCGGAGAGCCAGATTGCCGCGTGGTGGGTCATCCGGATCGGGCTGGTATTGCTGATCATCGCCGCGGTGTTTTTCGGCATTTATGTCAGCCGGCAAACGCCTGCCTGGTTGCGCGTGCTGACGCTGGGCCTGGTGTCGCTCGGCACCATCGGGCTTGGCTCGCGGATGAAGGACAAGCTGGAGGGTTTCGGGCGTGCGATCATCGGCGGCGGCTTCGCATTGTTATATTTCACCGCCTTCGCCGCCTTCGCCCTTCCCGCCACCAAAATCATCGATTCCCCGGCGGTCGGCGCGCTGGCCCAGTTCTCGGCGCTCGTCGTGGCCATCATCTGGTCCTTGTGGAAAAAGGATCAAACCGTCGCGACCCTGACGCTGTTTCTGGGATTCGTGTCCTGCGGGTTTTCCCATTCCCATGATCTCGACCGATTCGCCACGGTGGGCCTGGTGCTGCTTGCCGCCACCGGGGCCTTCCTGTTTGCGACGCGCGGCTGGCTCACTCCGTTCATCACGGCGCTGGTGGGATCGTGGGCTGGCTTCGGAGTCTTCTCGCTGCTCGATTGGCTGCGCCAGGACTCTCCGGCGTTTCTTCTCCTGATGGCCACCCTGGCAGCTCTAACAGTCGTGTTCGAGGCGGGAAACCTGGTGTGTCATGCACGCGGCCTGCAAGCTGCCGGCGATCGTTTGCGGCGCTGGCTCATCCTCGGCAATACCTCGGCCGCGGCCGTGCTTGGCTACGGCGTGACCCGCCTTGCGCATCCGGACCAGTTATCCACCTTTTATTTCATCTTCGCCGTGTTGTATTTCCTCTTCACGGTGATTCACCATCTCCGCACGACGGACAGGGCGGTGACGGAATCGTTGTTTCTGAAAAGCAGCGCCTTGCTCTGCCTCGGCTTTGCGGCCGCTTTCAGCGGACCGGTGCGCTGGCTCGCCATCGCTTTCCAGGCCTTCGCGTTGTTGTGGACCGCACGCCGCAGCGGATCACGCTGGATCGCCGTGGGATTCGTGGTGGTGCTGGCCGCATCCATCAGCTGGTTCTGGCGGGATCTTGTGGTGGATCCGCCCGCGTCGTGGCGCTGGCTGGACCCATTCCGCATCGCCGGCGGCCTCTATCTGGTTTTTCTAACCGCTCAACTCGGCTTTCATTCACGCTGGTTCCCACGCGGCATCGGTGGCAGCGACGGGAATCATGAAAGCCAGGCCCGCGGCTTCCGTTGGGTCGGCGCGTTGGTCATTGGATTCTCAGCGTTGGTTTTGTCGATAAACCCATCTTTTCCAGGCCGCAGTGATCCCGTCTGGTTTCTGTTTGTTCTATCAGTCTTCATCGGGCTGCTCGGGCCGCTCATGCGCAGAGCGGTTCCCTGCATGGCGGCGGCGCTGCCGCTGGGCTCCAGCTACATCGCTTATGCCGTGTTGCCGCCAAACGCCAGCCAGAGCGCGGCCGCGCTTTTGTTAGGAGTCACCCTGATCATCACGGCATTCGGTGTGTCCGAAGCGATCCGCCGGTATTGGCCGGTAACATTGTCCGGCGGGGCCATGGTCCGCGAGGGCTCCTT
The DNA here is from genome assembly GCA_964202135.1 of Luteolibacter sp. Classification (GTDB taxonomy): domain Bacteria; phylum Verrucomicrobiota; class Verrucomicrobiia; order Verrucomicrobiales; family Akkermansiaceae; genus Luteolibacter. The sequence continues at coordinate 9,055 of CAXNHR010000021.1, forward strand.
GCTGGTTGCGTTGGCGACGCTCCTCCCATTCAGCATTGGCCTTGGCCGGATGTTTGCGCTTTCTGGCAATGCCGGGATTGGGATTTTCGCGTTGTTTCCGGTCATCGCCTGCGCCGTCGTCACGTGCCGCCAGCAAAGCACGGCCAGCGGGCAAAGGGCGCGCCTGTCGATCGGTTTCCAAATCGCAGTCGGCGTTCTCGTTCTGATGGGTGGATCGGTCACTTGCGGGAGTTCCGTGTTTTTCCCCAGCGCCCTGGCCCTCGCCGGGCTGCCACTGCTGGCCATGGCTGGACGGGTCCGCGTCTGGAACGTCGCGATCGCCGGAGCCGTTCCGATCCTCGGTGGCTTTTTCTCTCTGTGGCATCGGCTTCTCGACACGCATCCAGGCGCACTCACCCACGACTCCATCAATCTCGCGGTGCTGCTTTTGGTTTCCACCAGCCTCGCGATCCTGCTTTGGAAAAAGTTCCGCAGCCCCCGATTGCGTAAATCCACCGCCTGGGGCGATGCCCTGCTGCACGCGCTGGGAATTTTTTCGCTTCACCTGTTCTTCCAAAAACACCTCGGTGAAGGGCCTGATTTCCTCGCGGCAGGGCTGCTGGGATTGTCGCTGTTCGCCGTCAGCCGGCGCTTTTCCTTCCGGATTCTCGGGGCCGTGTCGTGGTTGCCCGTCGCGCTGGCATGTTTCTCTAACATTCTGGCAGAAAATTGGCGCGGGGATCTGGATGGCGAATCCTGGTTCGTGGCTGCGGGCTTGCTGGTTCTCGCCCATCTCGTGATTGCCAATCATCTGAGTCGGAAGGATACCCACCAGATAACCAAACTCCCGGAAATCATCTCATGCATCGCGGTGCTGGCTTGGACCTTGACCACGCTCTCAGCCGCGGAAAGCCCATGGCAAGCCGCAGCCCTCACCGGCGTGGCACTGCTCTGCTCCGCATTGTGGCGCTGGAGATCGGTCCCACTCATCGGCCACCTTGGTCTGGGGCCGCTGGCCTTGGCATTCTGCACCGCGGCCTCACTGATGCTCGCGGAGAGCTTCGCGCCAGGCCCAGTCGTGCCGACCTTGACCAGCGTCCTGCTGACAGCCGCCGGCCTCGCGGCAAATGGAATGATCATGGCCAGCGCGGTGCGCCGGATCCCGGGTGGGCAAATCAACTCCGCCTCCATGCTTCCCTGGTTCCATTCCGCAGGTGCCTTGATCATTGCTTTTGTCGCTTGCACGCTCGACCGGCTGGTCGGTGACAACCTCACCGCCGTTTTCTGGGGCCTTTCGGCCATTCTGCTCTTTGTCAGCGGGCTCTTTGCCGGCCTGCGCGCCTACCGGCTGACCGGTCTCATCGGCCTGGTCTTCTGCATCGGGCACATTTTCATTTGGGACATTCAGGACACCTTCTATCGCATCATCGCCTTCTTTGTGATCGGGCTCGTCATGCTTGCCATCGGTTTCCTCTATCACCGCTTCCGCGAGCGGATCTCCTCCCTGGATTCCTGATCCCGTCTGGCGGCCCTTTTCCAGCGCAAGACAAAACCACGGATCCCGCGTGCGGCCGCACGCAGAATCCGTAATCCGCGATGTGGGTGCGCGGTGGCTTCACATCCCGGCGTTGCAGCACGGCGCGTTCTCGTTTACATCCGGCCTGCCGATGAATCCCTCCGCACCTTTGAGCTACTGCCCGGACCTGCTTCACTACGCCCGCCGTGAAACCCGCGAGGTGATGGTCGGAAACGTCGGCATCGGCGGTGACAACCCGATCCGGGTGCAGTCGATGATCACCTCGGACACCCGCGACACCGCGGCGTGCGTGGCGGAGGTGCTCGGATTGGCGGAGGCCGGTTGTGAAATCGTGCGCATCACCGCGCAGACGAAAGTTTACGCCGCGAATTTGGAAAACATCGCCCGCGAGGTGCGCGCGGCGGGTTGCAATGTGCCGTTGGTCGCCGACATCCATTTCAAGCCGGACGCGGCGCTAGAGGCCGCGAGGTGGGTGGAAAAAGTCCGCGTCAATCCCGGCAACTACGCCGACAAGAAGAAGTTCGAGATCCGCGAATACAGCGACGCGCAATACGAGGAGGAGCTCGAACGCATCCGCGAGGAGTTCACGCCACTCGTTTTGCTATGCAAGGATCTTGGCCGCGCCATGCGCATCGGCACCAACCACGGCTCGCTATCCGACCGGATCATGAACCGCTACGGCGACACACCGCTGGGCATGGTTGAGAGCGCGTTCGAATTCGCCCGCATCGCCCGCGATCATGATTATCATGCGCTCATTTTCTCGATGAAGGCCTCCAACCCTAAAGTGATGATCGAGGCTTACCGCCTACTCGTCGCCCGTCTCCATGCGGAAGGGCCGGATTGGAATTACCCCATCCACCTCGGCGTCACCGAAGCCGGCGACGGCGAGGACGGCCGCATTAAAAGCGCCATCGGCATCGGTTCGCTGCTGGCGGATGGCATCGGTGATACTGTCCGCGTCTCGCTCACCGAAGACTCGGTTTATGAAATCCCCGTCGCGCAGGCCCTGGTGGAGAAATTCAATAGTGGCTGGGACAACCTGTCCCCGCCCGTGGTCGGGACAACCTGTCCCGATATCAATGCCCTAGCCCACACGATCCGCCCCGATTGGTCAAAACTCGAAAAACGCACCTCCACCTATCTCCCCCACTGGCGCATTCCCGGTGCGACCTATGCGGTCACTTTCAGAGTCAAAGACTCCCTGCCCACATCCGTCCTCAAGGAATACGAGAGCAAAAAATCCATCCTGTTAGAACAGATCACGAAGGAGAAACAACGCGCCGGTTCCCGCGATGCAAGCGATCCCCTCCGCAAGTTGCACGCGGAGATTCAATCCCTCGTCGAGACCATCATCGAACCCGCGTTGCACGCCGCAGATGGTCCCCAACCGCTGGCCGACCCGGCGATCGCCGGCATGGTGCTGCGGGCGCTAAAACACTTTGATGGGGATCGCTACGACCTGCTCGCCTGGTCGGTGATGCCAAACCATGTGCATGTCTTGATCACGCCGCATGAAGGACATGCCCTGGAGAAAATCCTCCAGGGCATGAAAACGCACGCGGCAAAGGAGGCGAACCGGATGCTCGGAAAATCCGGCACTTTCTGGCAGGAAGAGTATTATGATCACATTGTAAGGGATGGGGAGGATCTGAAGCATCAGGTGAGATATATTTTGAGGAATCCGCAGAAGGGGAAATCTTCTGCGGAATGGACTGGCAGCGTGTTTGGGGATGTTGGGACAGGTTGTCCCAACCACGGGCTGGGACTGCAAGTCCCAGCCACTGTTTCTTTCGTTCCCCCATACGATCCGTTCTCCTACGAGAGACGTCGTAGTTCGCCCGTCACCATCATGGGCCACGCGCTCGGCGGGGAGAACACCGTGCGCGTCTTCACCACCCAGGACCGCTGGAACGCACTCGCGCACAAGATCGCCTCGATGGGCGATTTCAAGCCGGAGATCATTTTAGAGAAATCCGGAGTGGTGGAGATCGATCCCAATGACGACGCGGCGGTCGCGGCTGTGAATGATCGCACGGCGCCCTGTCTGGTCACGGTTTCAGATCACACGGACATGGAAGTCATCCCCGCGTTCCGCCTGTTGGCGGCTAAGGTGCAGGCGCGGCATCCGGTTTTGTTAAAAGACACCCTGCAAACTCCCTCCGAAAACAAAGACTTCCTCGATGCCCTTCTCCCCGCCGCGCAGAACCTTGGTTCTCTGCTTTGTGATGGCATCGGAGATGCGATTCTCGTGCGGGGTGAAACCGCTCCCGGGCAATCGCTGCGGCTTGCCTACAACATCCTGCAAGCCGCCGGTACGCGCATTTTCAAGACCGATTACGTCGCCTGCCCGAGTTGCGGGCGCACGCTTTTCAACCTGCAGTCCACCACCCGGAAGATCCGCGCCGCCACCGGCCACCTCAAGGGTGTGCGCATTGCGGTGATGGGCTGCATCGTCAACGGCCCCGGCGAAATGGCGGATGCGGATTTCGGCTATGTCGGCGGCGCGCCCGGCAAGATCAACCTCTACGTCGGCAAGACGGCGGTGAAATTCAACATCCCGGAAGACGAAGCGGTCGAGCGTCTCATCGATCTGATCCGCGAGCACGGCAAGTGGATCGAAGCGCCCGAACCCGCCGCCCGTATTTCCTGAAGCCATGGCAGATTCCGACACAGCGACCCTGACCCGCACGAACATCTCGCTGGATGTGCCATGGAATGTGATTGTTCACGATGATCCGGTGAACCTGATGGGATATGTCACTTATGTGTTAATGAAAATTTTCGGTTACGATGAGAAGAAAGCAGCCATCCTGATGTTGCAGGTTCACAAGCAGGGGCGCTCGATCGTCTGGAACGGCCAGCGCGAGAAGGCGGAGTTCTATGTCCAACAGCTCCAATCCCACCAACTGAAATCCTCACTGGAAAAAGCCGAGTGAAAATCCTGCCCACATTGGAAGGCGGCCTGCGCATCGATGCCGAGGATCCGGGTGATTGGACCTTGCTGCAAGGCATCACCCACGATGCGATTTCCTGCGATGAAAAGCTCGCCGAGCGCCTTGGAAATCTCATCACCGACGAGGACGTGGCGCCGGATTGGCGTGAATACATCGTGCCGGATCTTGATGAGGCGTTCCATGCGGATCTCACTCATGTCGCCAACGCCATCGCCGCCGCGCACGTCGAATGCGGCGGCGCGGCCGGACCCTTGTGGATCACCCGCGAGGATGCGGGGCATTGGTATGGTGCCCTCAATCAGGCGCGGCTCGCACTGGAGGAAATTCATCACTTCGGTCCGGCGGAAAACCTGCAACCCGCGGATCTGCCACCCCCGAGCCGCAATGCCTTCCTGCGCTCCCAATTCTACTGCGCCATCCAGAGCCTTTTGCTTGAGTATGTGATGCACTGAGCGCCGCCGTGGTTTTCTTTCGGTTGCAATGCGGGCCATGGTTCTTATGGTTCCCGCGATGCAGACATTTTTTCGCGCCGTTTCCTTGTTTCTCGTGGTTCTTTTCGCCAGTTGCGCCAGCAACACACGCACGCCATTCAGTCCCGAATCGGGCCCGCCGACGGTTGGCATGCCGGCCTCGCTTTCCGAGCGCGAGCGTTTGTTCGTGCCCGATCTTGAGGCGGCCTTGCGCAACGAGGGCTTGGTCACGGTGCGCGATGGCGCGGGCGACATGCAGTTGGAATTCGTGATGGATGCCGGCCCGATCAACACCGACACCCGCATCACTCTCACCGAGAAGCGCCGCACCCTCGCACAAGGAAAAGGGCGCGCCTCCGGCCTGCCCATGATCGGCCGCTCCCGCGTCGCCGAAAATTCCTTCTCCCGCGCGTTCGAGGAATTTCAAAGCCAATTGAGCGATTCCAGCAATCGCCGCGGGTGGTCAAGCGCGAGCGACTCCCGGAATGACGTCTATTAAGAATCGCTGCCTGGATCAGCCTCGACTCAAAAACCAATGAATCCCATGAAACCCTCATTCACACGCCGGCAGATTCTAAAAGGTGGCCTCGCCACGGCATTTGCCTCATCCGCGCCGATGATTCTTTCATCGCGCGTCCTCGGCCGTGCCGGCAACACCGGCCCTAACAGCCGCATCAACATCGGCATCGCCGGCAACGGCCTGATTTCCGGCGGCCACCGGGGATTCTGTCTGACCCAGCCGTCCACCCAGGTGGTCGCGCTGTGCGATGTGAACCGCCAGGTGCTCGAAAAGGCGATGGCCGAGGCCAAGGAAAAAGGCGCGGTCTGCGATGGCTACAACGACCACCGCGAGTTGTGCGCCCGGCCGGATGTGGATGCAGTGATGGTTTGTACTCCGGACCACTGGCACGCGGCGATTTCCATTGATGCGATGCGCCAGGGCAAGGATGTGTATGTCGAGAAACCGATGACCCTCACCGTGGATGAGGGCAAGGCGATGCGCACGGCGGCGGCCCGTTATGGCAGCATCCTGCAGGTGGGCTCCCAGCAGCGCTCGAACAACGCATTTCGCAGGGCCGCCGAACTCGTGCGCAACGGCTACATCGGCAAGGTCCACACCATCGCCTGCATGCTCGGTGAATTCCCACCGCCCACCCAGTTTCCCGAAGAAGCGGTGCCCGAATATCTCGATTACGACCGCTGGCTCGGTCCCGCTCCGTGGGAGCCTTACCATTCGGAACGCGTCAAAGGCAATTATGTCGGAGGCTGGCGCAAATTCTGGGATTACGGCTCGCGCAAAAACGGCGACTGGGGCGCGCATCATTTCGATATCATCCAGTGGGCGCTCGGCATGGATGAGTCCGGTCCGGAACGGTTTGTGCCCAAGGGCCATAATGGTGCACCCAACCAGCACCATTTCTATGCCGACGGCACCAAGGTCGTGCGCGACGGCGGCACCCGCGGCCACATGATCCGCTTCATCGGCGAGGAAGGCGAAGTGCTCGTCTCGCGCGGCGACAAGCTGGAAACCACGCCGCCCAGCCTCAACGGACTGGTGCTCAAGCCCGGCGACATTCACCTTTATCGATCCGGCGATCACCGGATGGACTGGCTGGATTGCATCAGGACCCGTCAGCAGCCGATCTGCCATGCCGGCATCGGCCACCGCACCTCCACCATCTGCCACCTCAGCGGCATCGCCGAGCGCCTCGGACGTCCGGTGCGCTGGGACCCGCAGGCCGAGCAGGTCATCGATGATCCCGTGGCAAGCCGCATGTGCGACCGCCCGCGCCGCGCCGGCTACGAACTGCCGATCTAACACACTCTATCAGGAAACCCTCATGAAATTTCCCCGCCCGCTTTTCATCCTGGCCGCCCTTGTCGCGCCATCCTTCGCGCTGGAAACGGCTGCCGTCAGCGCCGTGACCGCCAAGTTCGAGAGCCCGTCCCATGACGAGCAATATCAGGCACGCATCGAGCTCAACCGGCTCATTGACGAGGCCACCATGCCCGGCAAGGGCGATGCCGCCGCCGTCACCAGGACCTTGTGCGCCGTCCTGCAGGATGCCGGCACTTCGCAAGAGGCCAAAAAATACCTGTTGCGCGCGATGAGCCGCGTGGCCACCGCCGATGCCGTGGATGCCCTGGTTCCTTTGTTGGAAGGCAGTGATGCCTTGCTGCGCGAGGAGGCCCGCCAGACACTGCGCTCCATCCCCGATGCCAAAGCCGTGGCCGCTCTGGAAAACGCGCTGCCCAAGGCCACCGACAAGCGCGACAAGATCGCCCTCGCAGGATCCCTCGCCTTTCAGAAATCCGCCACCTCGGTGCCGCTGCTCGCCGGACTCGCGGCCGATGCCGATCCGGAAACCGCCCGCTCGGGCATCCGCGCCCTTTCCGCCATCGGCGGCGATGCGGCGGTGGCTGCATTGAAAATAATCCACAATGGCGGCGCATTGACGGATGCCCTCAAGCCGGATGTCGAAAAAGCCCTGCTCGTTGCCAGCGCCGGCGAATCCAAGACCGCAAGCGCGATTTTCCAATCCACCCGATCGGACAGCGCGCGACTCGCCGCATTCATCGCCTTGACTGGCGGCCAGTCGGAAAGCACCTCGGCGGCACTCATCGGGCAAGCCGTCAAAAGCGAACACGCCGATGTCCGGCATGAGGCGCTCAAGCGCGCCATCGAGATGAATCTGCCAAGCGTGGTTTCCGGTCTTGCTGCTGCCATGACCGGCATGCCCATCGGCGACCGCAGGGTGGTGGTTGGTTCCATCCGCCATTTGAAATCCGTGGAAACCGCTGAGAAAATCGCTCTCGCTGTGGTGAATTCGGAAGATCCGAACGAACGCGTCGCCGCGATGACGGCGCTTGGCGGCATCCCGACCCAAGCCGCGTTTGATGCGGCCTTGCAGGCGCTCTCCGATCGCAATCCCGCCGTCAATCAAGCCGCCGCCAGCGCTGTTGCGGTGAATACTTATCCCGAGGCCGATGCCACTCTGCTCACCATGCTCAAGGGAGCCTCCGGAGAACAGCAGGTCCCCGCCATCAAAGCCGCCGCAGTCCGACACCTTCCCGGTGCGAATGAAATCCTGATTCAAATCCTCGCCGCCGGAGATGATGCTTCATCCCGCGAAGCCACACGGACGCTTTATTTCACCGCGTCCATCGATGATCTTCGCAAGCTGTGCGAAACCGCCGCCGCCACCCAGGACGAGGCCCGGCGCAAATCACTCGTTTCCACCTGCACCCGCATCGCCGGCCGCATCGGCGGCGAGGAGGCCAAGGCCCTGCTCAAGCCGCTTGAGTGAGAGTGATGGCTCAGAATCCCGGCGCGGCGACGGTGGCGTTGTCGCGCTCCTCGATGCGGCGGCGCAGGATGCGGTCGGCGATTTCGCAGACCATTTCCCGCAGCAGCAACCAGAGGTGTGAGCCCTCGCGGTAATCGGCCGGGGCGATGTGTTTGACGCGCCCGGCGTGGGTGGAGAGTTGGAAGCACTTGCGGAACGAGCGGCCGGTGGAGTCCTCCGGATTGTAAACGGCGATGCCGTGGCCGCCGTTGCGGTTCATCACGGTGAAGCAGGGCACGTCGGTCGGCCCGTCGCCCACATAGACCATGTTTTCAAAAGGGATCGGCCGCTGGTCGTTGGGCATGTGGTCGTTCACATCCTGATCGTAGCGCAGCATGCCCTTGTTGATGCGGAAGAGGAACTGCGTCTTGGTGGTGTGAGAGATGACGCGTTTGGGAAAACTGATGCGCCCTTCCGAATCCTCGCCGAACTCGCAACCGAACATCGCCTTCACATGCGGCTGGAGCCGCGAGCCATCGAGCAGCGCCTTGAGGCCGGAGGAGATGATATAATGTTCCACCTTGATGCCGGCCAGCTCGTGCTCCGGGGTGAGCGAGGCTTGCGGCAGCGCGTCGAACAACTCCGGCAGGCCCGGAAAGAACCGCAGGCCAGCGCCCAACTCGGTGAGCCGCGCGTTGGTCACGTTGTCCATGCCGAGGTAATCGAGCAGGCACTTCATGTAGGCCAGCTCGCCGTCCCATCTCTGGTCTTGGACCAGCGCGTTGCATTTCTTCCAGAATTGCGCGGGGTCGATCCCGAACTCCGGAAACAGGACGTCATCCTGCATGTAGCGCGGGCTGAGCGTCTGGTCGTAGTCATAAACCAGCGCGATGATGTTTTGCGGAGCGGCCATCGGGGGCAGCAGGCAAGCAAGCGCCGCGGCGCGCGACAAGGCGGAAATCCGGCAACTCCGGAATCCGGGCTTGCCGCGCCGGGCCGGGTCGGGGAACCTCCGCGCGTTTCCGTGAAGCAGTTTCTTCCCTATTACCGCCACCTGCTCACCGTGAAGTGGCTGTTTCTCGCGGGCGTCGCCTGCGGGTTGGTCTATGCGCTGGCCAGCGGCGCGGGCCTGCCCTTGATGACCAAGGTGGTTTTTCCGGTGCTCTTCAATGCCGACCCGGCGGTGGAAAAACCCTACGAAATCTGGGTTCGCGACATGCTGGGCACGATCTCACGCGACCATCTGCTGCTGCTCACCTGCATGTGGATTCCGTTCATTTTCCTGGTCCGCGCCGTGTCCGGCTACGCGAACAGCTACCTGATCCAATTCGCCGGCCTGCGCGTGCTGGAGGAAATCCGCAACGACCTGTTCGTGAAACTCCAGGGACTGCCACTGTCGTTTTTCCGCAGCAGCCGTTCCGGCGATCTCCTGTCGCGGATGATGAACGACACCGCGCTGCTCCGCCAGGTGATCGCCGAGGCCTCCAGCGATCTGATCAAACAACCGGCCACGTTGATTTCCGCTTTCAGCGTGCTGGTTTATCTGGCGGTGAAGGACCGCAGTTTTTTCATCGCCATGATCGCCCTGATCACCGTGCCGCTCTGCGTGGCGCTGATCCGCTACGTCGGCAAGCGCCTCACCAGCAAGGCGAGGAGGCTCCAGGCGCGCGGCGGCGATCTCACAGCCACGCTCACCGAGAGCCTGCAATCGCCGCTTGAAATCCGCGCCTACAATCTGGAATCCCGCCAGATCGCCAATTTCCGCGAGCGCATCAGCGAGTTGGTCATGCTCACGATGAAGGTGGTGAAATACCGCCAGGCGATTTCGCCCTCCATCGAAGTGGTGGCCTCCGCCGGATTCGCCGCCGCCTTGTTCTTCGGTGTGCGCAGCGGCATGACGCTGGAGGGCTTCATGACCCTGGCGATGGCGCTCTACATGTGCTACGAGCCGATCAAGAAGCTCGGCGCCATCCACACGCACTTCCGCCAGGGTGCGGCCGCCATCGAGCGTCTTGATTACATCCTGCACCAGCCGGACAGCCTGCTGGATCCCGCATCACCCAAACCCTTCCACACCCCGCGGCAGGCGATCCGTTTTGAAAACCTGTCCTTCGCCTACCAGCAGGAGCCGGTGCTGCGCGAGGTGGATCTGGAAATCCCCATCGGCACCGTGGTCGCACTGGTCGGCCCCAGCGGCGCGGGCAAATCCACCTTCGCCAGCCTGATCCCGCGTTTTTATGATCCGCTGGCCGGCCGCATTACCATCGATGGCAACGATCTGCGCGATTTCACCAAAAACGACCTCCGCGAACACATCGCGGTGGTGCCGCAAACGCCATCGCTCTTCGCCGGAACCATCGCCGACAACATCCGCATCGGCCGCCTGGATGCCTCCGAGGCGGAAATCATCGAGGCCGCGCGCAAGGCCCATGCCGACGAGTTCATCAGCGCCATGCCGGATGGATACCAGACGGAAGTCGGCGAACGCGGCGACCAACTCTCCGGCGGCCAGCGCCAGCGCATCGCCATCGCCCGCGCCTTCCTGCGCGACGCGCCGATCCTCATTCTCGACGAGGCCACCAGCGCGCTCGATTCCGAAAGCGAGGCGATGGTCCAGCAAGCGCTAGCCGAGCTCGTCAAGGGGCGCACCACCTTCATCATCGCCCACCGTTTCAGCACCATCACCATCGCCGACCGCATCCTCGTCTTCGAATCCGGCCGGATCGTGGCCGATGGCAGCCACGAGCAACTCCGCGAGGGCAACGCGGTCTATCAGGCAATGATCGGCGGGCAGTTCGCCGGCATCGGTGCCTGAGCTCTTGGTCGCACCGCTCACGCGAAAGCCGAACGCAGCACCCAGTCAATGCCGGCGCTGATGAGCGAAATCACCAGCGCTCCCACCAGCGCCCAGCGGAAACCGTCGATCTTGAGACCGCTCGTCAGTTTGGCGGTCAGTGAAAGAAAGACCGCGTTGATGAACCAGCGTGTGATGAAGGAAAGCAGGTAGGCGATGCCGAGGGTGGCGATCGTCAGCACGCCGAAGAACAACCAGCCCAACAGGGCGTTGATGATGCCGAACACGGCCGCGACGAAAATCGCGCTGCCGAAGCTCCGCACGTGGAAGCCGGGCAACATCATCGCGGTGAGCCAGAAGGCGATGGACAAAATCAACCAGGATAGAAGGAGTTGCATGGCGGTAAATGGGTTCCCGTTATTCAAACACGCGGCATCGACACGTGCGATCGGTTTTTTAAGAAAATTCCCAGTCAGGGTTTCACGCTCTCCTTGTTGGGAATCTTTGAGTTTCCTTGGCGCTCTTGGCGTCCTGGCGGTGATGAAATCCGGATTTTAATGCGTCAGTGCGGCGGTGATTGCTTGTCATTCACCAGTGCGTCGGCTCGGATGCGGCTGCAATTTCCGCCCCATGACCACGCCCCAAAGCTCCACCGCGCTCCGCCTTTCGGTGATGATGTTCCTGCAGTTCTTCATCTGGGGCGCGTGGTTCGTGACGCTGTTCCTGATTCTCGGTGGCAATGGCTTGGCGGACATCATCGGCAGTTCCTACAGCAGCGCGCCGATCGCGGCGATGATCGCGCCGTTATTCCTCGGACTCGTGGCGGACCGTTTCTTCCCGTCCGAGCGGGTGATGGGCGGGCTCCTGCTGCTGGGCGGCGTATTGATGCTGATGGTTCCCGGCGCGGTGGCTGCCGGCAATGGCTCGATGGTCGTATGGCTCTTCACCGGCCACATGCTCTGCTACATGCCCACGCTCGGTCTCGGCAACACCATCGCCTTCACGCATCTTCCGGCGGAGGTTTTCCCGCGGGTGCGTGTCTGGGGGACCATCGGATGGATCGCCGCCGGTCTTGTCACCGGTTTCCTCGGTTGGTCGGCGAGCATTAACCTCTTCTGGATGGCTGGGATTACATCGCTGGTTCTCGGCGCCTATTGTTTCACCTTGCCGCACACGCCGCCGCCGGCCGCTGGCAAGCCGCTTGAAGTCCGTTCGATCTTCATGCTCGATGCGTTCCAGTTGTTGGCCAAGCCGGCATTCCTGGTCTTCATCATCTGCTCCACACTGATCTGCGTGCCGCTCGCCTATTACTATGCCAACACCTCGGGCTTCCTCGGCAACATGGGTTTCGAGCAACCGGCGTCCGCCATGACCATCGGCCAGATGTCGGAAATCATCTTCATGTTGCTGGTGCCGTTTTTCTTCCGCCGTCTCGGTGTGAAATGGATGATCCTTGTGGGCATGCTCGCGTGGGTCTGCCGTTATCTGCTGTTTGCCTTCGGCGCGCCGGACCAGGTCGTGTGGATGCTCTTCCTCGGCATCGCGCTGCACGGCATTTGTTATGATTTCTTCTTTGTCACCGGCTTCATCTACACCGACCGCACCGCGCCCAAGGATGTCCGCGGTCAGGCGCAGAGCATGCTGGTTTTTTTCACCCAGGGCGTCGGCATGTTTGTGGGGTTCAAAGTCGCGGACATGAAACTCGCACCGGTGCGGGATGCGGCGGCGGAACTGACCACGGCCGTGACCGCAGCTCGCGGCGAGGAAACACTCAGCTTCGGCCAGCAACTCTCCAAGATGTTCGCAGTGAATATTCCGGATGGCATCGATCCGGCGCTGGTCGCCACCGCCGCCAACCTGTGGAAATCCTACTGGCTGCTGCCAGCGGGCATGGCGGGCGTGATCGCCGTGCTGTTCCTGATCTTCTTCCGCGATCACGCCGCGGACAAGGACGGGTGAACGCGCCGCGTCACTTGGCGCGCCGACGCAGCACCGAGTTTTCATGCACGGCGTAGATCCAGCGTTGGCCCCCGGCATCGGTGAGGATGCGCACGTAGTTCGCGCGCTTTCCGGTGGGATTGGATATCGGCAGCGGTTCCGCATCCTTGGAGAGGATTTGCAGGCCGAGCGCGGTGGCCACCAGCAGGCGGCCACCGCCGAGGGGCAACATTGCCGCTCGCGTCGATCTTGAGCAGCTTGGACGCGGGCACGTCTGTTAGATAAACCATTCCATGCTTGGCGGCTCCGACATGATGCCCGCCGCGGCCGAAGGCGGTGACTTTCTCACCGGTCTTGCCGAGCACGCGCTGCGGCAACAGAGGACCGTATGGATCGGATGCGCCGCGCAGCAAGCAGGGGCTGAGGATGGCCGCGGCGCTCGCCGCGCGGAGGAATTCGCGTCTTGTGGACATGGTGGGATGATATGATGCGCCGCAAGTTGATGCATCCTTGCAAACAGTCCAATGGATATTTTTTTGCGGTGGAAATCCTTTACCGGGCATAGTGGTTGGCGCTTTGAGATTCAGGCTTGCCGGGGCTGGGCGATCTGCAAGCCTGCGCATGTCGTCACGAGCATGTCCCTGCCCCAGTCCATCCGCCCTTTGGTTCCGCTTGTCATTGGCCTGGCCGTCGGCGTCGTGGGGGCCACTCTTTTCCGGGACAGCATTCCCGGCGTGGAAGGATCGCCCGAGCAA
>CAXNHR010000022.1:0-22706 GCA_964202135.1 Luteolibacter sp.
TCATGGGACAGCATCGCCGCGTAAACACCGGGATATATCAACTGCTCGCAAAAAAGTCGCAATCGCCATTCTCCCGAAACGACCTCAGGGCCTCGCAAAATCAAGGCTCAGGGCGCGCCGCGCCCAGTCTGTGGGACGGCAGTGAAAAATTTCCAAACTTCCCGATCCAAAATCCACAATCGACGATCTACAATCTCCAATCCTCGATTCCTTCGGCTCTGGCGACGACACCGTCGTGCTCCGCCGCGCTGGCGACCGATATTTCCTCATCGAATTCGGCCCACATCACCTCGACCTCAAACTCCGCTTCAAGGCCCACGTTGTCCACGAATGGGTCAAACAAAACAGCCTTCCGGGCATCATCGATCTCACCCCCGGCATCCGTTCGCTGCAAGTCCACTTCGATCCCGCTGTCATCGACCGCGACGTGCTTTGGCAGCACATCCGTCGCGGCATCGAATCGCTGCCGCCGCTTGAGGAAATCGAGGTGCCCACGCGCACCGCGCACCTGCCGCTCAGTTGGGACGATCCCAGCACGCGCGAGGCCATCCAGAGATACATGCAAAGCGTCCGCCCCGATGCGCCTTGGTGCCCGAGCAACCTCGAATTCATCCGCCGCATCAACGGACTGGAATCGATCGACGAGGTCTATCAGAAATTCTTCGAGGCCTCCTATCTCGTCATGGGTCTGGGCGATGTCTATCTCGGCGCGCCAGTCGCCACGCCGCTGGACCCGCGCCACCGCATGGTCACCACCAAATACAACCCGGCCCGCACCTGGACGCCGGAAAACGCCGTCGGCATCGGCGGCGCATACCTTTGCATCTATGGCATGGAAGGTCCCGGCGGATATCAATTCACGGGGCGAACCATTCCGGTGTGGAACCGCTGGCGCAGCACTGCGGATTTCACCAAGCCATGGTTGCTGCGCTTCTTCGATCAACTCCGCTTTTACCCGGTCTCCGCCGAGGAACTGCTCCGCCTTCGTGAGGACGTGCCACTTGGCCGACATAAACTCGAAATCACCGAGTCGATCTTCCGTTTCGCCGATTACGAAGCCTTCCTCGAAGCGCACGCTGATGAAATCGCCGACTTCCGCCGCAGCCAGCAAGCGGCCTTCCAGGAAGAGCGCGCCCGCTGGGAAATGGCCGGCATTTCAATGGACCTCGACGCCGAAGTCGCACCCGCCGAACAGGAACTGGAAATCCCCGACGGCCATATCACCATCGACAGCCCGGTGAGCGGCAGCGTCTGGAAAATCCATGCCGAAATCGGCATGCGCTTCGCCGGCCTCCAACACCTGATGATCCTCGAAGCCATGAAAATGGAAATCCCGCTGGAACCCGACGGCCACATCGAAGTGGTCGAAATACTCGTCGCCGAAGGCACCAGCGTCAAAGCCGGCCAACCGCTCATCATCGCCAGGGAAATCACCAAAACATGACCTTTTCATCTCTTCAACAACGCTACTCCAGCGGCGAATCGCCGCGTGAAATCATTGCTGAAATCTATCAGAAAATCAGTGTCTGGAACGATCCCACGCTCTTCATCCACCTGCCTGCGGAAAGCGAACTGTTAGAAATCGCCGCGCAAGTCGAGACGCTGCCGAGCGATTTGCCGTTGTGGGGCATTCCCTTCGTCATCAAGGACAACATCGATGTCGCCGGCTGGCCGACCACCGCCGCTTGTCCCGATTTTTCCTACATCCCGGAGCTCGATGCGGAAGTCGTGCGCCAACTCCGTGCGGCGGGAGCCATACCGATTGGGAAGGCGAATCTCGATCAATTCGCCACCGGACTGGTCGGCACGCGTTCGCCCTATGGTGTGCCGCGCAATGCCATTGCGCCAGGCTGGCTTCCCGGTGGTTCCAGCTCCGGTAGCGCCTCGGCACTCGCCGCCGGGCTTTGCGCGTTCTCGCTAGGCACCGACACCGCAGGCTCGGGCCGCGTGCCGGCCGCTTTTCGGGAACTCATCGGCTGCAAGCCCACACGCGGTCTGCTCAGCATTCGGGGTGTGGTGCCCGCGTGCCGCTCGCTCGATTGCGTTTCAATCTTCGCCCACAATCCGGCCGATGCCGCAGCCGTGCTGCAAGTCGTCTGCATGGCTGATGCAGCCGACCCGTTTTCCCGCGAAATTTCACAATCGTCCGCATTCCCGGAAACCTTCCGCTTCGGGGTGCCCAGCGCACTGGATTTCTCCGGCGATCCAGACACGCCCGGGCTCTTCGCCGCCGCTATTGGAAATCTCGAAGCGCGTGGTGGCACTGCGGTTCCCATCGATCTCACGCCCTTCACGGAAGCCGCGCGGCTGCTTTATGAAGGCCCCTGGGTGGCCGAGCGCTGGGCGGCTGTCGGCGATTTCGTTCAAGCGCAGCCCGAATCGGTTTTCCCCGTCACCCGCCAGATCCTCGAAGCCTCTCAAAAGTGGGATGCCGCCACGACTTTCAAATCCCAATACCGCTTGCGCGAACTTGCCCGCCAATGCGAGCCGGTCTGGCAAAACATCGACGTCCTCCTGCTTCCTACCACCCCACGACTTTACGCGGTGGAGGAAACCCTCGCCGATCCCATCGCCACCAACAGCGTGCTCGGGCGCTACACCAATTTCATGAACTTGTTAGACCTCGCCGCCGTCGCCCTGCCCGCCGGGCGCGCCCGCAGCGGCAAGGTCCCTTGGGGTGTCACACTCGCCGCACCCGCCGGTTCTGATATTGCCTTGTTAGATATAAGCTCCCGCCTGCTCGATCAGCCACGCCTCAAGATTTCCACACCGCCCGCCACCATCCCGATTGTTGTTTGCGGCGCGCACATGGGAGGTCTCGCCCTTCACTGGCAGCTCACCGATCGCGGTGCCACGCTGCGCCAGCGCGGCACCACCGCCCCGTGCTACCGGCTTTTCGCCATGCCCGCCAGCGGCAGCATCCCGCCACGACCGGCGCTCGTTCACGACGCGGATAAGGGTGCCGCCATCGAGGTCGAGGTCTGGGATCTGACAGCCGCCGCCTTCGGCGACTTCGTCGCCCAAATCCCCGCGCCGCTCGGCATTGGAAAAATCACCCTCGCCGACGGCCAGACCTTGCCCGGCTTCATCGCAGAACCGCGCGCCGTCCACCATGCCGAGGAAATCACACACCTCGGCGGCTGGCGAGCCTGGCTGGCGACTAGCGATTGACCTGAGCTCACTCGGTCTTGTTTTTGAGCACCCGGTTTTCGGCCAGGATCTCCCATGCTCCGTTCAACAGCCCTTCGATGGCGATGGTGTATTCTTCTCCGTCATCCGTGCCGGCCGCCTCATCGGCGGAAAAGACGCGCAGTTCGAGGCCGAAGAGCTCGCCCGCGTGCTGGAAGCGGTGGTCGGGATAC
The DNA here is from genome assembly GCA_964202135.1 of Luteolibacter sp. Classification (GTDB taxonomy): domain Bacteria; phylum Verrucomicrobiota; class Verrucomicrobiia; order Verrucomicrobiales; family Akkermansiaceae; genus Luteolibacter. The sequence goes on from CAXNHR010000022.1 coordinate 3,363, forward strand.
AGGTCGCGGTTTTCGTCCTGATAGACGATGTCACCCGGTTCGCGAAAACTGCCGTCGCCGCGCCGGTCCACGGCGATCAGGCGGTCGGTGGCGGTATCGATCATCTCGACATAACAGGGGATGGAACAGCGGACGCGGAAGTCGCGCAGTGGTTGGCCGATGTCTCTGGCGCGAATGGCATGATAGAGCGGCACGAGGTAAAACGGATTCCGCCGGATCAGGTTGGCATTCACCACGGTGAGTTCGGACTGCGAATCAGCGGCTGCGAACGACCACTGCGAGGTCTGGCTTGCGGCACCCGGGCGGTCCCAGGCGAATGAGAACGCGCGCGCTGTTTCGTCGCGCACGTCAGCGGATTCCACGAAGATGCGGATCATTTCCGAAGGACCGAACTCGACGGAAATTGCCTGGCTGGATTGCGGATTGGCGCTGGTGCGCAGACGCATGTCGCCGGCCTCGGAGTCCCATGAAACCACTTCGATGTCCGGAGGAAGGCTCAGTTTTCCGGCGGCGTGGTCACCTGTTAGATTCGCGAGGGTAAAGCGCGCATGGGCGGACTCGCCGGGTGCCACTTCGGAAACCACCCGCAGGGGTTGGAAGTCGATTTCTCCGGCGGCCGCGTTCGTCACGGCCGCCACCGCAGCGGGAGAATCCGTGCGGCTTGTATCATCATGAAACAAGCGCCGGATATGATAATCAGGCACGGCGTTTGTTTTCGCGAATGCGAGGGTCTCGTCGCGCAGTGCATCCGCCTCTTCGCCGCGTTCCAATATTCGAAGCAGTCTCACCATGAATGCCCTTGCGGAGGCGATCCGGTGGGCCGGGATGCCGGGGTGCGCCCGGATGTGTTTTTGCGCATTTTCGAGCCACGCTGCGGCACCCGGATTATCGCCCAGGGCGAGGTGTGCTTCGGCCAGCTTGAGCATGATTTCAGGCACATGGACGATCCAGCCGTAGGCGAGGGAAAGCTCCAGCGTTTCGCGATACATGTGAATCGCCTCGCCTGGGCGGCCGAGCAACATGAGCAGACTGCCGTATTCACGATAGCGGGAAGGGACGCCCTTGCGGTTTCCGACGTCCCTGAATTTTTCGAGCGATGTGATGAGGCGCGCCTCGAGGCCGGCGGTTTGTCCGAGGCGGAGCGCGATCTCGATCTGGTCAAGTTCGCTGTAATCGCCTTCGAGTTCAAAACCCGAGTCCCTGAACTGTTTCTCGAGTGCCTCCAAATCCGCCGTCACAGCGGCATCGCGGCGGAGATCGAAAATCATCTTCTGGATTTGCCGGCGGGCATCCGCCGCCTCGCCGGTGGGCGAGAGTTGTTTGAGCGCTTCATAGGCATCGAGCGCCGCCTGAAGATAAATCTCCGAGGGACCGTGATAGTTGGCGAGACTGCGCTGGAGGTTGAGCCGATCGATCCAGACCGACTTCGCATGATCTTGCGCCAATTTCCCGGCCGCGGCCTCGCCCTGCAGAGCGATGGCTTGCTGATCATATCCGAGGAAGTCGAGCAGCAGGGCCTTGCGGTTGCGGATCTTGTAGCGGTAGTCGGTCTCCAAGGTGTCCGGTTTTCCATCCAGTCCGGCGAGATAACGTTCCGCCGCCTCCAGATGGGCGAGGGCCTCAGTGGTGCGCGCCTCCTTTTCCAGCAGCCATGATCCCATCCATAGATAGCGCGCGATTTGCGAGCGGTTCGGCCTTCCGTTCACCCGGAAAAATTTCTCTGGCACCTCGCCGTTTTCCAGATCGAGGTCGGGCGTGCCGAGCAGCGCGAACATCCGCCGGAGCGCCTCGCCCTCACGGTCGTGCCACTGCCGTGCGAGGGCCATGCGGTTTCCTTGGAGGTGGTGTTTCGCGATCAGGCCCGCCAAAAGCGTGCGCTCGAAAGCGCGGGTGGTGGCAGCCATCGAGGGTGGATCCAGTTCATCCAGCGCATCGAGGTGGCCGATCGCTCTTTCCGCCGCCTCCAGGCATGCGGTGAGGTCGCCGAGGCACTCGTGGCAACTGGAAAGGTTCCTCGCGAGGAAGAATGCGAAACGCGTGTCATGGGATTCCTCGGCCTGCCTTAATCCCTCGCTGAGCACAGAGAGCGCCTCAGCGTGTTTTTTCTGTGCGCTCAGACCTGCGGCCCTCTGATAACCGTAATCGTTTTCTGCCGCATGGAGTGCCTGCGAGCCTGCAAGGATCAGCAGTATGAATGCGGCAGCCAACCGGCGGCCCGACCACTTGGCAAGAGGTTGCGGGTTCATGTCATTGCCACTGTGGACGATGGCGCGCTTACTTCAATCCATTCCTTCGGACCGATGATGGCGGTGACCGTCAAACCATGATCCTCACTCGGCACCATCCAGCGCCTTGAATGGGAAAATCGGCGATGGGCGGCGGTGTTGAGCCATCCGCTTGAGCATCGCGGCGACCCGTTCGGGTTCCTGGTCGGCGAGGTCCTTGGTCTCGCCGAGGTCGCTGCCGAGGTGGAAGAGCATCGGCTTGCCCGCTTTGGCGAGATCGTATTGGACGAGTTTCCAATCGCCCTCGCGCAGGGCGCGGCGTCCGTCCAGTTCATGGAATTCCCAGTAGAGGAATTCATGCGTGGGCTGTTCGCCGCGGCCAGTGAGCGTGGGCAGGTAGGAAATGCCGTCGATTTCAGCGAGAGCCTTCACTCCAGCGAGATCGCAGGCGGTGGGCAGGAAATCCCAGAAGGCGCTGACGTGATCGCTGGTGCCCGGCTTGGTGATGCCCGCAGGCCAATGGGCGATCATCGGCACCCGGATGCCGCCTTCATGGAGATCGCGCTTGCCACCACGCAGCGGTCCCGATGACTCCAACATGTCGGGATGGTATCCGCCCTCGAAATGCGGTCCGTTGTCACTGGTGAAAATCAGCAAGGTGTCGTTGGCCACGCCTTTTTCCTCAAGCACGGCGAGCAGGCGGCCGATGTAGCCGTCGATGGCCTCGACCATCGCCTGGTAATGCAAGGCCGGTTGCTTGACCGGCGTGTAGTGGGCGTTTCGCGGCTCCATGCCGGCACCACCCGGCACCGATCCTTCCGGCCCCAGCACCGCGGCATGGGGGATCGGGTAGGACAGCAGGAGGAAAAACGGGCCATCCGTCTCGCGGATGAAATGCCCGGCCCGCTCGGTGTAAAGCGCGGCATCGTAGGATTCGCCGGAGTGGAGTTCGTTTCCCTCCAACTCCACCCGCATGATCTGATCATAAATGAAGCGAGGATAACGATGATGGCCGTCCCTGTGGTCGGTGGTGCCGTAGAAGACATCAAACCCCTTTTCCAAAACCCGCTGCGGGTTCCGGGTATTGCCGGAAATGCATGACTTGCCGATCATCGCCGTGCGGTAGCCGGCCTGCATCAGGAGCGAGGCCACCGTTTGGTCATCCGGGTCGGGCCGCAGTTCGTGCGGACCATTGCCGCGCAGCCAGGTGCGCCCAGTGTCCTGCCCGGTCATCAAAGTGCTGCGCGAAGGCGCACAGACCGTCGAGCCCGAGTAGTGCTGCGTGAAACGGATGCCCTCCGCCGCGAGCTTGTCGAGCACCGGTGTGCGGATCGTTTTCTGGCCATAACAACCAAGGTCGCCGTATCCAAGGTCATCGGCGATGACGAAAATGAGGTTCGGTTTCGCCAGCGCAAGTCCGGCACCGACAAGCAGAAAAAGAAACGCACGCATGGGCATGAGCCAACCACGCCGTGCAGGTGCTGTCCAGCAGATGGAAAAGCCGGCCACGCCATGGCTGGCCTGATCCTTGGCGGTGCGCTGATTGTCGGCTCCGGCATCGAAAGCCGCCTGAAGAGCCCACCCTACGCGATCATGCGCATTTCACTTTCCGGGGTTGCAGTCCACGGGATTTTGTCGATTCTTTGCGCTCCCTCTGCTCTCAAACCCATGGCTCTGAACCGCAACGAAGCTTTCCGAATCCAAGCCCTCCAGCTCACCGACGCCCTGTTGGTGTGGCTTTCATTCTGGATTGCCTGGGAAACCCGCGATGCCGTGCGGGACTGGCTGGACATGGGTGTGGAGGCATGGGACGCGCGCGACACCATCAACTGGGTGCTCTACATCGCGGTGCCCTTCACGCCGCTGGCACTCGAGTTTTTCGGATTCTATCGGCGGATCCGCACCAAGCGCACCGGCCAGTCGATCGTGCAGATCTTCGAGGCGATGGTGGTCATTGCGCTGATGATCGGCATGTTCGCGGTGTTCGCGCAGTTGACCGGCACCCGGCGTCTGGTGCTCGGCATTGGTTTCCTGCTGGTGTTTTGCCTGATGCTGGCGCGCGACCGGCTGACGGCCATCTGGCTCAACCGCCAAAGCCATCTGGAAACCGCCAGGGAGCGGGTGATCATCGCCGGATCCGGTGGCGAAATGGCCGAGTTGCTTGGCGAGCTCGACCCCGAAATCACCTCCGGCTGGCTGGTCATCGAGCACTTCGATCTGGAACAACGACCGGTGGATGAATTGTTCGCACTGCTCAAGAAGCAGTCGGTGGGGCGGGTGATCTTCGCCGCCAAGGAATCCGGCTTCGAGAAGGTGGCGCGCGCGGTGGAGGCCTGCGAACTGCAGGGCGTGGAGGCCTGGATCGCCGCCTCGTTCATCCGCACCCAGATCGCCCGCCCCGTCTTCGATGCCGTGGGCGACCGGCCGATGCTGGTGCTGCGCTCGACCCCCGAGCTTTCCTGGGAACTGCTGCTCAAGGGTCTGATCGACCGTATGGGCTCGGCGCTCATCATTCTCCTCACCATGCCCTTTTGGATTTTCGCGGCCATCGGCATCCGCCTCAAGAGCCCCGGCGCTCCGGTATTGTTCTCGCAGATGCGAGCCGGCCGCTATGGCCAACCGTTCCGGATGTGGAAATTCCGCACCATGGTGGCCAACGCCGAGCAGATGCTCGACCAGATCAAGAAAGACCACGGCAACGAGATGCAGGGGCCGGTTTTCAAGCTCGACAACGATCCGCGCATTTTCCCCTTCGGCAATCTGCTGCGCAAGCTCAGCATCGATGAACTGCCGCAACTCATCAACGTGGTGAAGGGCGAGATGAGCCTGGTCGGCCCGCGGCCGCTGCCGCTCTACGAGGTGGACGCCTTCTGCGAAATCTCGCACCGACGCCGGCTGAGCGTGAAACCCGGCATCACCTGCGAGTGGCAGGCTGGCGGCCGCAACAAGATCAACAGCTTCGACGAGTGGGTGCGCATGGACCTGCGCTACATCGACAACTGGTCGATCTGGCTCGACTTGAAAATCCTGCTCCGCACCATCCCCGCAGTGCTTTTTGGCAAGGGCGCGAAGTGACCATCAGGTAAACGCTGAAATGCTGAAATGCTGAGATAAACCACAGAGCCTCGCTCACTGGGTTCTGGCATTTTGAAATTTCAGCTTCTCAGCATTTCAAAATTTCAGCTTTTATTCCATCATGCCCGTTGTTTCCGCACTCCTCCTGGTTGCCGCACTGGTTCTGGCGGTATTGATCGGCCCGCAGACGCGGCCATGGAGCTGGGGGCCGGCGATGATCGCGCTGGGGCTCTCGGTGCTGGCGGCGCTGCCGGTATTATGGCGGCGCGGTAGTGCCCAGCCAGACTGGAAACTGCTGGGACTCGGCGCACTCACGGCCGCTTGGTTTGCCTGGCGGGCAGCGATTTCGCCGGTGGCGGAACTCGCGGAGGCGGACCTATTGCTGCTTTGCGGCGCGGTGGGTGCCTTCATCAGCGTCCGCGCGTTCAGCGGACATGCGGCGGCGGAGCGGGTCTTAATGTGGGGCGTCGCGCTATTGCTGCTGGCCAGCATCTGGGTGGCGGGCATCCAGTGGACGGACCATTCGTTCACTCCGGTGTTCACGCCGGGCACGAGATCCGGCACGATCACTGGGTTTTACGCGCATTACAACGAGGCGGCCAATTACTTCATCGCCAGTTCGCTGCTGCTTGCGGCGGCGGCGATGTTCGGCCGCCATGCCACGGCCACGCGGCTTATCTGGTTGCTGGTCGCGATGGCCGGTCTGGCCTGCGTTTACTTCACCTACTCCCGCGGCGGAGTCTTTGGCGCGGCGGTCGGATGTGCGGCCTTCGCCTTGCTCACCCTGATGATCGGCAAGCGCCGCAAAGCGAAATGGTTCGGCCCGGCCGTGATCGGGGTGCCTTTGATCATACTGGGAATCGGCGTTTTTTGGATCATTGGCTGGCAACAGGTCCAGGAAGCACGCCACGGCGGGGGGCTTGATGGCCTGCTCGATAACACGGCGCGGCTTTATATACTCGGCGTTGCTTTCTCGTGCATCGGGATGCACCCGCTGGCCGGCGGTGGCAGCCGGAGTTTTGGCTGGGAGAGCTACCGTTTCCTGGAGGGCAAGGACCAGGGCAACATGCTCAGCAACCGGCCGGACCTGGTGCACAACGAGCTGGTTCAGGCAGCCACCGATTACGGGTTGCTGGGTGCCGGGCTGTTAGGGCTGCTGCTGGTGGCGCTGGCGCTTGCGGCGATCCTGCGCACCGGCTTCGAGGATCGGCCGCGCGAGCATGATGCGCGCGACTCCTGGCGCCTCGGTGGTTTCGCGGCGCTGGCCGGCATGCTGGTGCAGTCGTCGTTCAGCTTTGTGTTCCATCTCATGCCCGGGATCATCCTGTTAGGCATCTGCCTTGGGATGATGTCGCGCCCAGGAACACCCGCGCCGCAGTCACGGGGGCTGGGTGCACGGCTGCTGCTCAGCCTTGCCGCGCTAGGCTGCGCGGCGATGCTGCTGCCCGCCGGCTGGAAGGGCAGCCGGGTGACCGCCATCCTCTGGCCCACCTACTTCGCCAAGCAGCCGGAAACCGCTGCGGAAGCACGCATCGACGCCCTCGCCGAGGCCATTGCCATCTGGCCGCAATCTGAGTTTTACCGGGACCGGGCACTGGTTTTCCAGGAACTGGCCATCGAAAAGGCGGGCGGGCCGGCCTTCCGCGAACCAGCGGAATTGGCGGCCGCCGATTATGCCGAGGGCGCGCGGTTCCACCCCTACGAACCGGGACTGGTGATCAATCGGGCCAACCTGCTCAGCCAGTTGGAGCGGGATTCCGAGGCCGAAGAGGCCTATGCCCGGGCGATCCGCTTGCAAGGCGGGATGGAGCCCGCCTATCGCAGCCATTTCTCGCTCGCCAAGCACCACCAACGCAAAGGCATGCGCTTTTTCGACGCGGATGAACCGGAGGCAGCTCAAGCTGAATTGGAAATTGCGGCACAGGAAATCGAAGCCGCCGCCGCCGAAATGTATTGGGTCATCGGCGACATGCTGGAGCCGCGCGTTTCGATCCATGAGGCGCTCGGCACCGCCCGCGAAACCAACGGCGACCGGCAAGGCGCATTGCAATCTTATGACTTCGCGGCCGAGCTGCGCGATGGACTCCGCGCCCATTACCGCGCCGCCGTGCTGCTCGGCACCATGGCCGTGGAAGCCTGGTCGCAGCGCCAGCCATCGCAGGCATTGGCGAAATTCATCGAGGCGCGCAGGCGCGTCGATATGGCGCGCAACGAGCTGCCCGCCGGCATCAGCCTTAGCGACCGCGCGGAATACGTCGCCTACCTCGACCGCACCATCGCCTTCCTGAAGGGAGCCAAGGTGGAACCGGCCGAATGATCAAACACCTCATCACTTGCAAGGCGTTGGAAAAACGACATTTGATGCGGTTTCCGCATTGAAGCTGAGGGGTTCCGGATTACCCTGCGGGCTCTTCCGTTCACTGGCGGGAACCACTCCATGACGCTTCTCATCACCTACATCGCCCTGGCGCTCGGGGTTTCATTCATCTGTTCCCTGCTTGAAGCGGCGCTGCTCACACTCACTCCGGCGGCGATCAGCAGCGCCAAACAAAACGGCCACAAATGGGCGGTTCGAATGGAGGCTCTCAAGGCGGACATCGACCGACCGCTCTCCGCGATTCTCACGCTCAACACCATCGCCCACACCATGGGCGCGGCTGGGGCAGGAGCGGAATACGCGCGAATTTCAGGCAATACGGGTGAGGCCATTTTCGCTGCGCTCCTCACGCTCGCCATACTGATTTTCACCGAGATCATCCCCAAGACCATCGGTGCCACCTTCGCCAGCCAGCTCGCCGCGCCAGCGTCAGTCATCCTGGTTTTCATGATCACCGCGCTCAAGCCCGTGGTCTGGTGCTCGCAACAAATCATCCGCGTCCTGACGCCGCGCGGCGAGGCACTGCCCTCGGTGCACCGCGAGGAACTGCTGGCCATGGCGCGGATGGGCGAGGCTTCCGGATCGTTGGGTGCTAGGGAAAGCCAGTTCGTGCAAAACCTGATCCAGCTCCACGCGATGAAAGTCCGCGACATCATGACGCCGCGGCCGGTCATCTTCGCACTGCCGGAGGACACGCTGCTGTTGGATTTCGTGAAACTCGTCGAGGAGAAGCCGTTCACGCGGATCCCGGTTTACAAGGGAAGCCCGGACGAGATGACCGGATTCGTGATCCGCGGCGAGGCGCTGCTGGCCCACCTCAAGGACGATGAGGACCGCGCGACACTTGCGGATGTCGCCCGGCCGCTGGCGGCCACACCCGAGCACACGCCGGTGGACATATTGTTCCAACGTTTCATCTCGGAACGGCATCAAATCATGCTGGTGGCCGACGAGTTCGGCACCAGCATCGGTCTGGTCAGCTTCGAGGACATCATCGAGACGATCTTCGGATTTGAAATCATGGACGAGAAGGACAAGGTGGCCGATCTGCAGCTCCATGCGCGCAATCTCTGGCACGCCCGCGCCCGCAGGATGGGCATCGACCTCAGCGAGGCACAGGACCACGCGCCGTGAATGCGCGGGACGAAGCTGAGTCACCCGGCCGCAAGAACCCGTGCCATCCGTGGAAACAAGAGCGCGTGAATCGGCAGCACCGAGATCCAATACAAACGGCCCAGCAGGCCTTGCGGGCGGAAGGTCGCCGTTTGCCGCAGCCCCTGCCCGCCGCCCGGCAGGTTCTCGATGGAAAACTCCAGCCAGGCCTCGCCCGGCAGTTTCATTTCCGCATAAAGAATCAACCGGCCTGTTTCACGATCCGCCAGCAAGACCCGCCAGAAGTCGAGCGCGTCGCCCGCCCGCAGCTCGCTGGGATGCCGGCGGCCGCGGCGGATGCCAATGCCGCCCGCGATCTTGTCCACGATGCCGCGCAGCCGCCACGCCCAGTTCATGCAGGGCCAGCCGGCATTGCCGCCGATCGACCAGACCCGTGTGATGACTTCCTCGCGCGTTGCGGCCAGCGGTGCCATCCGGGAATCCCTCAAAACCCCGTGCTCGGGCACCTTGATCGCACCGAACAAACGCGGCGGCAGCGTGCCCGCCGCCAGCGAGTCAATCCAACTCGACGGCACATGGTTTTGCGCGATGCGCGCCAGCGCCCGCCGCACCGCTTCATGATAACTCAACAATTCGAGCGGGATGATCGCGCGGATTTTCGAGTCATGGCATACCGTCTCATGGGTGAGCGAGTCCACCAGGCTGCGGGCGAGCGGAAACGAAGTGGAGGTGAGCAGGCACAGCCAGCCCGATGACAGGCGCGGGCTGAGCAGCCGCGTCGGCAGGAAGAATCGCCGCAGGCCGCGCACCTCGCAGTAGCCCTTGATCAGGTCGAGATAACTCATCACTTCCGGCCCACCGATGTCATATGAGCCGCCGGTGGTTTCCGGATGACGGAGCATTTCCGTCAGGTAATCCAGCACGTTGCGGATGGCGATCGGCTGGCAGCGCGTGTGCACCCAGCGGGGCGTGATGAGCAGTGGCAGTTTCTCGGCAAGGTCGCGGATGATTTCAAACGAGGCGGAGCCGGAACCGACGATGATCGAGGCCCGCAGCGCGGTGAGCGGCACACCGGAGTCATTCAGGATCTGCTCCACCCTCCGGCGTGACGAAAGGTGCTCTGAGAGCGGCCCATCATCCGCGGCGAGTCCTCCCAGATAGATCAGACGTTTCCAGCCGTGGCATTTGGCCGCCGTGGCGAAATGGTTGGCGCACTCTTCCTCGCGGCGGGCGAAATCTCCGCCGGAGCCCATCGAGTGGATCAGGTAATAGGCGGCGTCCACCCCATGCGGCAAGGCGTCGAGAGTCGCGGCATCGAGAAAATCCGCCTCGATCACCCGCAACCGGTTTTCATCGGTCGCGAAGTCGGTCTCCGGAAATCGACGCCGGTCGCGCACCAACGCGGTGATTTCATGACCCGCGTCTAACAACGAGCGGATCAGCCGCATTCCGATGTAGCCGTTCGCGCCTGTTACAATCACCTGCATGGCAGAACCCTGTATCCCGCCGACCGATTCACCCACTGAAAAAAACGCCTGGTCCTTTCAATCCTCCGCCTCGCCTGTCATCGGCACGAAGCGCACCGGCAGCACCTCGTGCCGCTCGATTTCGCCGCCGGTCTTGCGCAGAAGAATCAGTTGCTGGGGAGCGTCGCGCGGCCCCACGGGAATGATCATCCGGCCACCCTCGGCGAGTTGCCCGATCAAGGGCGCGGGGATGGCATCGGGTGCGCAGGTTACCATGATCGCATCGAAGGGCGCTGCTTCGGGCCAGCCGCGGTATCCATCGCCGCAGCGGGTTTTCACATGCACATAGCCGGCTTCCCGCAGCGCCGCAGCCGCCTCCATGGCGAGCGCTTCAATGATTTCAATCGAATAAACCTCGCCGGCCATCTCGGCGAAAACCGCCGTCTGGTAACCGGAGCCGGTGCCGATTTCCAGCACCTTGTCGGTGGGTTGCAAACACAGTGCATCTGTCATGAACGCCACGATGTAGGGTTGGGAAATCGTCTGCCCGTGGCCGATCGGCAGCGGCCGGTCCTCATAGGCATGAGCCCGCAGTTCCACGGGCATGAAGTGATGGCGCGGCACCGCGGCCATCGCCGCAAGCAGCCGCGAATCTTTGATCCCTCGCGTGGCGATCTGCGTCTCCACCATTTGCGTCGCGGCAAATAGAGGCGGTTTCATGGACATAACATAAAGCGCCGCCTGGCGGATTTCCACACCGAAGATCCGGTGCGACACAAGGCCCAAGCGTGGCCCAAGCGGGGAATTGACAGCTCCCGGTGAAATCCGCAGCGTGACGGACGATGAGCAGTTTCCGCATCCGCCCGAGGTTTACACAAACCGTCGATCTTGACTTGGAGCAAACCCGAGCGCGCATCGTGGATGGCCTCACCGCTCACGACAAACGTTTCGAAGTGAAGTGTTTTCCCGGATACATCACCCTGCGCATCCCGGAGCAGGACCGGCACTTCTGGACACCGCGACTCACCCTGAGCCTTTACGAGGCCGCGGAGGGCGGCACCCGCATCGAGGGGATTTACGGACCCAACGCCAATGTCTGGTCGATCTTCCTCTACGGCTACCTCTTCATCGGCTCGGCCGGGCTTTTCGCCGGGATCTTCGGTTTCTGCCAATGGATGATCGGCATCCAGGCATGGGGGTTGTGGCTGCTCGCCTTGCTCATCAGTCTGGCGGCCACGCTCTATTTCATCGCCCAGCTCGGCCAGAAACTTGGCGCATGGCAAACCTTCCTGCTCCACCAAGCCTACGAAACCGTGATCGGCCGCCCGGCCGAAATCCACTGATCATTCACCGGAGCTCGGACTTCAGTCCGCCTACCGCTTGGCAATGGGTTCCGGCTTCATGCGGAAGACAACGACCCGGCGGTTCTGGCCGCGGAGGGCTTCTGCGGCATTGGTGGGGTGGCGTGTGTGGCGGAAACATCACGACCCTCGTAGAAAATTGGAGCGATCTCCCGGGTCGGTTGGAAACGGACGTAGTTCATTGCCTGGGCGGCCATCAGGATGGCGGGAATGGCGGCACGTGAATCGAAATGCACATAACGGCGTCCCTCGTTGAGATAGCGCGGGCGGACGAACTCCACCCGTTCGACGACGCGTTGCCCGACCTGCTCGTCCCTCCTGTCTCCACGGCGCTCAGAGCGACGGAAAAACTCCGGTGGCGGGCCATCAACCTCGCGGCCGCGCAAGCGCTGTTGGAAATAGGTCGTGGCTGCGCTGCGTTGGTCGGGTGATGCCCTGGTGAGGCGCCCGTCGCCCTGGCGCTGGCGCTCAATGCGGGGCCGGAATCGTTCTTCGCGGGCGATTTCGGCGCGGGAAATCCGGCTCTCGGATCCGAGGATGTCGTCGATCAGTGCCTGTGCTTCTTCACGGCCTTCGATCCGGGTCTTGCGTTGGTCGAGATCGCGCTGCACCTCGCGGGTTACTTCGGCGACTTCGGTTTCCGCCTGGCGCTCGGGCTCGGAAGCGGGGATTTCGACGATTTCGCGTTCCGCGGGCTCATCGGTAGCGGGCTCCGGCGTTGCTTCCTTTCCGGACACCCCGTCGTCGGCCCGTGGTTTTATTTCTTTCCGGGGCTTGAGCGGCTCCGAAGGAACCACCGGCATATCCACCGGGGGCTGCAGGAATGGAATGTTTCGATTTCATGGCACTTGAGAGATGATAACCCTCCGCTACGATGAAACCATGGGGTGTAACCCACATTTGCAGCAACGGGTGGTCCTGCACCATTCCACTCGATTTTCACAACAGACGCCAATCACGCGTCACGGGATCCGCTTCAAATCCCCACGCCCTGCGCTCGGCATACACAGTTCCCGTCCATGCCCAGTCCCGGATGGTGAGATGGCTCTGATTGCCATCAATCAGATGAAAACCATTCGGCTCGCCCTTCAGCCGGTGGGAAGTGGCGGTGGATACGGACGAGAAAACGCAGAACCTCGCGTGCCGCCCGCCCGGCAATGGCAGTGCCTGCGCGTAACTCATGTGGAAGTGACCTGATAGAACGAGGTCCACCCCGGCTTCGTTCACCGCCCCCGTGAATTCCTTCAGCCGTCCTAACAGGTGTCTGGCCGTGCCATCCGGCGGTGCCGCCGGCGGATGATGAACCACCAATACCCGCAGGTCGCCGGCATCCGCCATTCCGAACAGGCCGGCCATGCGGGCCATCTGACGGCGTGAAAGCCGGCCGCGCGACCAATCGAAGTTCCAGCCAACCGGGCGGGCGGAGTTGGCTCCGGCCACGATGAGTCCCGGCTTGCTCCAAACCGGTTCCGTGTCGGCATGGATGAGATTCCGATAGTTCCGGAATGGCATTAGAAACCTTTCCCAGAAATTCCACGAGCCCTGCACGTCATGGTTGCCCGGCACCACCAACCGGGGAAGCGGCAGGGAATCGAGAAACTCCCGCGCCTGCCGGAATTCCCGCTTCAACCCACGCTGGGTGAGATCGCCGCTGACAACGAGCAGGTCGGCCTCCGCGGCGACGATGGCCGTGCGCAGGTTGTCCGGCAAACCTGGGTCCACCGCGCCGAAATGAAGATCTGAAATGTGGATCAATCGCATGGTTCAGGGAGCGGCCCGGGTGTCCTCCTCGATTCGCGGGGAAATGACGCGAAGGGCTTTGGGTCTCAGGACCACTTTGAATGGCAGCGCCACCTTGTCCACCTCGCCATCCATCATCACCGCGAGGTGGCGTTTTCGTTTCACCTCGATTTCCAGCCAGGTTGCCCGCAGGGAAATGATTTCGCCATCCTGTTTCCACCGGCCAAGCAACCATGCGAGCACCGCTCTGGCCATTCCCAACCGCGTCCGGTGTTTCGAGACATAGACGGTGAAATACCCCGAATCCAGACTCACCAGCGTTCCGGCTTCCCGATTCAGGACCACCGTCAGTTGCCCTCGTTTCATCAAAGCCATCCGGAGACCATCACCGGATGATCGAAAGGTTTCACTGACTCACTTTGGGATTACAGTGCCAATTTCGACTTCAGAACAGTCCCAATACTTTCAGTATGACAACGACGATTACGATCGCACCGATAATATACACAATTGAGTTCATGGTTTTTAAAAGTTGGATTTTTTTGCTTATGTTTCGCCCGAATTGGCCTTCGACACGCAAGCAATATGGACCAAAAAAGCGGCCCTTGCCATGGGGCGTTCCCCTCACTGGGTTTGAAGCGGGCTGGATGAAAAAGGAGGGACTCGGCCGCAGGATAATGACTCCTTGCGCCCCCCGGCGAAGACGGCTCAAGTCCGGCGAGCAATCCCGCATGACCGGTTAAAGTTCCGAGTATTTCAGGTTGTTGCCCTTCGACTTGGCCACCGGGTAGCGCTCCTCGTTGTGGGCCATCTTGGCAGCCATCACATCGCCGAGATTGAAGCCAAGGTTGTCTGCGAACTCAAAGAGCAGAATGCCGACATCCGCAATCTCGGAGGCGATTTCATCGCGGTTCCTGCGCACGCGTTCGTCGATCTGGCCCGCCTGCTGCCAGACGAAGTGCTGCATCAGTTCGCCGGCCTCCGCGGCGATTGCCACCGCCAGATCCTTGGGATTGTGAAACTGCCGCCACTCGCGGGCATCGACGAAGGTTTGGATACGCACGGTCAGATCGCTGATGGAATCGTTCATGGGCGGCAGCATAAGTGGCGGCGGATTGCATCCGCCATGCCTTTCCGAAGAAAATTTTTCACTCCTCCTGCACGATGCTCTCAATTTCCCCCACGCCAAACTCCAGGCCGCGCAGCTTGAAACGCGGCGGCGCGTTGCGCTCGGCCTTCGCCGGTTCCAGCCATTCGATCATGCCCGTCAGCGGCTTGGCGTGATGCGTCAGCCAAACCGTGACCCGCTTGCCCAGCACCACTCCCCAGCGCGCCTCGAAAGCCCGCCGTTTTTCATCCAGTTCCTCGCGCCAGCGCCGCCACCCGGCATCACTGCCGGGTGCCTCGAAGTTGAATTCTCCCTGATCGAAGTTCATGGGTCGTAACAGCGGCAGAATGCTGATCCCGCCACCCGCGGCTTGCAACTCCAACGGAGCGCGGACTTCAGTCCGCCATCATAGAGCGACGCAGCAGTTTACAAAAAACCGCCTGCGCGGTGAGGCACAGGCGGTTTTTGGTGAAACGATGTTTGAGAAACGGCGCTTATTCGGCGGCCGGCTCCTCGGTCTTCTCAGCGGCCTTTTTCTTCGCGGCCTTCTTGGCTGGCTTTTCCTCGGCGGAGACATCCACCACCGCTTCAGAGGCAGGGGTTTCCGCTTCGGTGTCGGCTTCGGTTTCCGTGACGCGGTCCACCCATTCGATGACAGCCATCGGGGCGGAGTCGCTCATGCGGGCACCGAGCTTGGTGATCCGGCAATAGCCGCCCTGACGGTCCTTGGACGCGGGGGCCACTTCGGCGAAGAGTTTTTTGACGATGTCCTTCTGATGCAGGTAGGCGATGGCCAGGCGGCGGGAGTGGAGGTCGTCGCGCTTGGCGAGGGTGACCAGTTTCTCCGCCACGGGGCGCAGGGCCTTGGCCTTGCCGAGGGTGGTCTTGATGCGACCATGCTCGATCAGGCTGCATGCCAGGTTGGAGAGCAGCGCCTTGCGGTGCGAGGCGTTGCGTTTGAGTTTTGCGGTTTTGCTGCGATGTCTCATCGGGTGCTTCCTTTTCTAAAAGTGGATGTTTGGTCTTCGAGTTAGTCGTCGAGGTTCTGGGCGATGAGATCGGCAAGGCCGACCGGCGCTTCGTCTTCCACACCGAGGCGCGGTCCGCGGGAGGCGGCGGCTGGTCCGGAAAGCAGCGAGGGCTCGAAGGTCATGCCAAGGCCGAGGCCGAGTTCGACGAGCTTGTCCTTGATCTCGTTGAGCGACTTCTTGCCGAAGTTGCGATACTTGAGCATCTCCGCCTCGGACTTCATGGCGAGCTGGCCGACGGTGGTGATGTTGGCGTTGTTGAGGCAGTTGGCGGCGCGCACCGAGAGCTCGATCTCGTTGACCGACATGTTGAGCAGCTTCTTGAGCGCGGCGTTTTCCTCGCTGGATTCGGCCGGTGCTTCTTCGAAGTCCACGGCATTTTCATCGTAGTTGACGAAGACATCGAGGTGATGGCGGAGGATGGCGGATGCCTGAAGCAGCGCGTCCTGCGGGGTGATGCGGCCGTCGGTCCAGATGTCGAGCACCACCTTGTCGTAGTCGGTGAACTGGCCTACGCGGGCGGTTTCCACCGCGTATTTCACGCGGGTGACCGGGGAGAAGATGGAGTCGATGGCGATGACGCCGATCGGCTGGTCCTTGCGCTTGTTTTCATCGCCGGTGGAGAAACCACGGCCGACGCGCACTTCGAATTCGCAATCGAACTTCACCTTCTTGTCGAGGGTGCAGATGACCTGGTCCTTGTTGACGACGGAGTAGATGTGATCCTCGGTGATGTCGCCGGCGGTGATGATGCCTTCCTTCTCGACCTTGATGGTCAGGATGCGGGGCTCCTTTTCGTTGTGGGCGAACTTCACCTTCTTGAGGTTGAGCACGATGTCGGTGACATCCTCGACCACACCGGGCAGGCTGGAAAACTCGTGTTGGACGCCGGCGATGCGGACGGAGGTGATGGACGCGCCTTCCAGCGAGGAAAGCAGCACGCGGCGGAGGGAGTTGCCGATGGTGTGGCCGTATCCACGCTCGAAGGGCTCGGCGAGGAACTGGGCGTAGGTATCGGTGGCGGTTTCCTCGTTGCGGACGAGGCGGTTGGGGAGCTCGAAACGAGCGAGTTTGACTGCTGACATGTGTGTGTTGCGTTTGCCGGGTTTCCCTCCAGCGGGCGGATCCGCCACAAGATTGCGGCGGGGCGGAGGACCTACGGCGTGCTTGGAAGCCCGCGGGCGGCGAATAAAGGGCGGCCGTGCCACGCTTGCAAAGAAAAAAATCGCTGGATTTTCTAGCAGAACGGGTGCATGGCTTTAGTGCATCCAACCCCCAATAACCATGAAATCGAAAAAAAATCTGACCCGGTTCACCTATGAAAGCGCTGCCTTCGAGGGCTGGCGGCTATGCATCAGCAAGGCCGGGAACACCTTCACCCGCTACTTTCCCGACAAGAAATTCGGTGGCGGCAAGAAATCCCTGGCGGCGGCCGAGAAGACCCTGACCGATCTCAAGGCCCTGCTCGATGGCGCGAAAAAAGTGGATGGCAAGCTGCCCCCCGCGACCATCAAGAAGGCCGAGAAACTGCTCGCCGAGGCCGTCTGAGCCATAGAGTCGCGGAATTTCCGGCATTCGAACAGGAAATCCGCGGCTTCGAATCACAGGCTCATGGCTGTAGCATCAGTGCCAAAGGCAATCCACTGGTTCCGCCGTGATTTGCGGATTGCGGACAATGTTTCGTTGTTTCACGCCGCGAAATCAGGGCTGCCGGTCGTGCCGGTGTATTTCCTGAGTTCGTGGCGCGCTTCACACCCGTGGACCGGGCCGAAACGCCAGCATTTCCTCTGTGGCTGCCTGGAATCGCTGGCGCGCAATCTGGAAACCATTGGCGGACGGCTGATCATCCGCGAGGGCAACGCGGTGGAAGGCCTGCGCCACTTGATCCGCGAGACCGGCGCGGCGGTGCTGCATTTCAATACCGATCCGGATCCATTCGGAAAAGCTGTTGAAAAGCGGGTGCGCGGGATGTGCGCCGAGCTGGGGGTGGAATGCCACGCCCATCACGATGTCTCGCTCCACGGACCAGACGAAGTGCTGACGCAAGGCGGCCAACCCTACAAGGTTTACACTCCCTACAGCCGCAATTGGCTGGCCCTGCCGAAAGCCGCGACGGTCGGCAAACCGGCGGCGCTCAAGACACCGGCGGAAATTTCCTCGTTGCCGCTGCCGACGGTGGCGCACTGGGGATGGCAGGTGCCCGCCGCCGATCTGCCCGAACCGGGCGAACACGCGGCCCGCGGGCGTTTGAAGCGCGCCGTGGCCGGAAAAATCCAGGCCTACGCCGCCAAACGCGATTTTCCGGCGGCCGATGGGACTTCGCGCATTTCCCAGGATCTCCGCTTCGGGTTGCTCTCGATCCGCACGGTTTTCGCGGAGGCGATGAAAGCCCACGCGTCGGCCAATGCTGCCGGGCGGGCGGGCATCGATGTCTTCATCAAGGAGCTGGCGTGGCGGGAGTTCTACTTCGCCATCCTGCATCATTTCCCGCACGTGCTCGACGAGGAGTTCAACCCCGACTGGCGCGGGCTGCCATGGGACGAGCCGGGCGGGAGCTTCGAATTGTGGAAACAAGGCCGCACTGGATTTCCGATCGTGGATGCCGGGATGCGCGAGCTGCTGGCCACCGGGTTCATGCACAATCGCGTGCGCATGATCACCGCGATGTTTCTCACCAAAGACCTGCACATCGATTGGAAACTCGGCGAATCCCATTTCATGCAACATCTAACCGATGGCGAGATCGCCTCAAACAACGGCGGTTGGCAATGGTCGGCCGGCACCGGCGCGGATGCGGCACCGTATTTCCGCATCCAGAATCCATGGTCGCAAACCGCGCGCTACGATCCCGCCGGAATCTATATCAAACGCTGGGTGCCGGAACTCACTGATGTGCATCCCTCGCTCTTTACTGAGCCACCGAAGGATGGCAGGCCACTCTCGCCCGGATATCCCCTGCCCTGCCTCGATCACAAGACCGAGCGCGAGCGCACGCTGTCGATTTTCAAACGCCACCGCGCCGACGCCGGCCGCTGAAAACCCATACGGATCCCGCGTGCGGCCGCACGCGGGATCCGTAGTATATTGAAAGCCAGAGTTGTGATGCGGGCGGGCCGTGAGGGGGACCTCACGATGGCATGCGATGCCTATGGGGTGGGTGGCGGCTGTTTCATCGTAAGCGTCTCAAAATCGTCCCCATTGACGGGTTCACGCCATAACCGGCTTTTCAGGCGCTTTCGCGTTCGGCGCGATGTTCCCCGGCGATGCGGCCGGAGTCAGGGCGGCGGCTTGTTCGGTGGTCGCGTCGTGCGCCAGTCGCTTGATCACATCGATCAGATAGGTTTCGGGGTCGAGTCCCTGGGCGCGGCAGTTGGCCAGCAGCGTGTAGAAGAGGGCGTTGTTCGCCCCGGCTTCGAGGCTGCCAAAAAACGCCTCGTCAGCAGAATTTGTGTGAGCAAGGCGGTTCAGGAAGATCTCCAAGGTTATGATAGAGAACGAGTTTGAGCACCTCGAAGGAGCGGTGGCCATAGCTACGCGCAAGCGAGACGCGCGCCTTGTGGTTCAGCCATCGACGGCACCAAGATCCTCGCCAATGCCAGCAAGCACAGTGCCGTGAGTCACGGCCACGCCGTCGAACAAATGAAACTCGCCGGAGAGCAAATCGCCCAACTCCTCCAAAAAGCCGAGGATGCCGACAGCACCCCGCTGCAAGACGGCCTCACCATTCCCGAGGAAATCAAGCGCCGCGAAGACCGTATCGCCAAACTTCGCGAAGCCACCCAAGCCATGGAACAACGCGCCAAAGAGCGCCTGACCGAAGAACAGGCCGCCTATGAGGAAAAGCTCGCTGC
>CAXNHR010000023.1:0-22303 GCA_964202135.1 Luteolibacter sp.
GGATCGCACATGCGCTCCGCGGCGGATTTGAAGCAGAACCTCTGCGGCATCGGCATCCTCTGGACCTACGGCTACTACAACCAGGCGCGCGGTGAGGACCGCGAGCTGGCGATTCAGTTCCGCAAGAAGGAATACGCGTTCCTGCAGGACACCGGCATCCGTTTCACCGTGCCGGTCCATGGCCACCCGGTATGGGTGAAGGTGATGTTCCTGCCGGGCGATGTTTTCGGCACGGTGCCGATGTTTTTCCTCAGCACGGATGTGGAAGAAAACGACGCGCTTTCCCGTGCCATCACGCACCGCCTTTACGATCACGATCATCTCCGCCGGATCGCCCAATACATCGTGCTCGGCACCGGAGCCGCACGCCTGCTCGAAGAGCTCGGGGTGGATCCCGAGGTCTGGCACCTCAATGAAGCGCACGGCCTGTCCGCTGCCTTCCATCTTTACGAGAAGCACCACAGCCTGGAGGAGGTGAAAAAGCGCCTCGTCTTCACCACCCACACGCCGGAGGATGCAGGCAACGAACGCCACGACTTCAACCTGCTGAGCAACTTCTCGTTTTTCGGAAACGTGCCGGATGAGGAAGTCCGCGAGATCACCGGCATTCAGGGTGATGAGTTCAACCACTCGCTGGCCGCCCTCCGGCTGGCACGCATTGCAAACGGCGTTTCCAAGCTCCACGGCGAGGTTGCCCGCCAGATGTGGAAGGACTATCCGGGCATCTGCGAGATCACCCATGTCACCAACGCGCAGAACAAGAGATACTGGGCGGACCACGGGCTCGAGCATGCGCGCAGGCAGGAGAGCGCCGAGGAGTTGCGCCACCGCAAGCGCGAGCTCAAGGAGCGGCTCTTCCGGGTGGTGGCCGACCAGACCGGCAAGCTTTTCAAACCCGACGTGCTGACCATCGTGTGGGCGCGCCGTTTCGCCGGATACAAGCGCCCGGATCTCATCACGCGCGACATCAAGTTGTTCCGTGAGATGCTCAACAACACCAAGCACCCCGTGCAAATGATCTGGGCCGGGAAACCTTATCCCTTCGATTACAACGCCATCGATATCTTCAACCACCTGATCCAGGTGACCCGGGATTTTCCAAACGCGACGGTGCTGGTCGGCTATGAACTCGAGCTTTCGCGCTTCCTCAAGAACGGCTCGGACATCTGGCTCAACAACCCGGTGGTCACCCGCGAGGCATCCGGGACTTCCGGCATGACCGCGGCCATGAACGCCTCGGTGAACCTCTCCACCTACGATGGCTGGGTCTGTGAGTTCGCCAAGGATGGTGGGAACTCGTTCATCATCCCGCCGGCGGATCCGGAGCTCAGCCCCGAGGACCGTGATCGCCACGACATGTTCGGTTTCTATCAGCTGCTCAACGGGAAGGTGCTGCCGACTTATTATGAAAAACCGGATGAATGGAGCCGGATTGTCTTCAACTCGATGAACGACGTGGCCACCTTCTTTGATGCCGACCGCATGGCCGACGAGTATTACAAGAAGATCTACGCGGCGAAGTGAGTGTGGCCACCCGAACCGCCGCGGCGGCGTGGGAGATGAGGATGCGGAGGACGGCTCAGCCGATGTTTGTCCCGCGCCGGCACAAGGGCAGCGCCAGCAGCAGGAAGAGTGTGACGGCAATGGCCTGCATGGATAACAGATACCATGGCCAAGGCCCGAGGTGGTCGATCAGGCTCGGATTGGCCGGCGGGCGCGATGCGAAGCCGAAGTTGGTGCCGAGCAGCGTGTTGACGCCCAGCGCGAAGGCGAGATAGGCGACCGACCAGCCATAGACGCGCATGGGATCGCGCCATAGAGGTTGTAGCGGGCGCCAGCCATCGACGACCGGCAGGTAGAGCGCGGCGGCGACGATGGCGAAGTGCTGGGTGAAAAACACGATGAACGGCCATGACGGGAAACCGAGGCCGAGTGCCGGCGTGAGCAGCGCCTGCAGTGTGGCGGCAAGCCCCCAGAAATAGGTCAGCGCGCAAAGTGCCGGACGCTTGGTGAGCAGCGCGAAGCCGGCGGTCATCGCGGCGATGTCACACAAGTGCAGTGGCAGGATGTTGTCGAGCGGCAATGGTTTGCCCAGCGTCATACATGCGGCCTGGTTGAGAGGGAAGGCCATCAGGTTGATGAAGGCGAGCAGCGCGGTGGCCAGCAGACGGCTCCTCCCGCCGCGTTTGCCCGCCCACAAAAATGTGGCGACCATCGTGGCACCCGCGATCAGGGCCGACAGATGCTCGTTGCTGAAGGGTTGGAACGGCATGGAGAAAACAACATCATGGGTTCAGAAGTCACGAATTCAAAAGTCTTGCCATGAAATGCTTGCAGCAGAAGAGCGCATGGCCGCCGGGGCCGCAAGAGCCGGGCTTGGCTTATTTCCCAGCCCCCCCTGTGGTGCCAGGCCTGAAATTTGGCGCTGAAATTTGGCGCTTGCCGCGGATTTTGGTTTTGTCGATAAAACACCGCTCATGAAGCATCCATAGTGTTGAGAGTTTCCGAATTTCCAGCGAATCATGCGATCAATATTTCTTCTCCTGCTCCTCTCGCCATCCGCGTGGGCGGTGATTTTCTACAGCACCGCTGATCCGGCGCATAACCGCGAGACGGCTCCGGGTGGAGCACTTGCCGGCTCGGGATGGCAGTATCAGGGGCTTTTCGGCAGCTACTTGGGCACCGCCATTTCCCCCAACCACTTCATTACCGCCGCCCACTTGGGTGTGGCATCCTCCACCTTCGTGTCCAAAGATTACTTTAACGGCGCTTCCGACATCACCTACGCGATCAACACCACCGTTAACAGCGGACTCGGTTATTGGAACATCGCCGGGACCGATCTGCGGGTTTTCCAAATAACCGGGACCTTTTCATCCTATGCGCCGCTCTACACCGCTGGCGACGAGGTGGGCAATGACCTCGTCGTCATGGGCCGGGGCACCCAGCGGGGAACCACCGTGACACTCGGTGTCAATGACATCGGCTGGCGCTGGGGAAGTGCCGATCTAAAAGCACGCTGGGGCACCAATCAGGTGGCTGCCGCCGTTTCCTTAAGCGGTGCCGATTGCCTTTACGCCACCTTCGACGCCGACGTGGGCGGCGATGAGGCGCACCTGTCGGTTGGCGATTCCGGGGGAGCGGTGTTCCTCAAGGATGGCGGCATCTGGAAATTGGCCGGTATCAATTACGCGGTCGATGGCAACTGGGATTACAACAACGTGATCGACACCAATGAGTTCCGTGCGGCGCTCTTCGACGCGCGTGGTATGTATGTTGGTTCCGACGAGGGCGGCTGGACACTGGTGCCGGACAATGGCGAGCCGGTGCCCAGTGGTTTTTATTCGACGCGGATCAGCAGTTATCAAAGCGAGATCTTCGCCATCACCGGTGTGCCTGAGCCGGGGTGTGTCACGCTCGTCGCACTCGCCGGATTCTTGCTGGTGAGAAGGAACCGCGCCAACTGATCCACAAGAAAATGGGCATGAGGCCGAAGCACCATGTGCATCGTGTGGTGATGAGTCGCATTTTCACAGTATTCTGTTTTTTTCAGAGCCTTCAGGCTGACCTTCCAAACAAGAAAGATGATCCTCCACCTTTTTGCCATCCTGCTCCTGCCTGGACTCCTTATCTCTTCTGCGCGAGCAGAAGTGGTTTTTATCGGCGTAGAGAGCGGGCTGTCACCGGCATTCCGGTCCCAGCGTTGGTCGCTGGCCACGGAACCGAAAGCACATGCGGTGGCCAATGACTTTTTCGGTGGAAGTGGCTATTACTGCCTGGCTCCGGATCAGGACGTGCCCTCGCAGCCCGTCACGACGGCTGACATCACGGCATTTGGCACCATTCTACGCAAACCGGACTTTATTACCGCGCATCCAATGACCGTAAATGGGACCTGGGTGAATTACCCGGGCTACTCGCTGGTGACCCGGCCGATACCCTACGGACCGGAGGATGCTTTCAGAATCGGCGGAATTTCCGCAGGCGTGGGCGGATTGATCAACGGAGCGGGTGTGGAAACCCTCTTTGTCGATGTCTTTTCGTTTCAACTTTCCGCCAACACGCGGTTCCGGCTTGGCGTGATCGTGGATGCCTTCGGTAGCGGTGGAACTTACGCTCCCGACCACATCTCCGTTTATGAAAATGCC
The DNA here is from genome assembly GCA_964202135.1 of Luteolibacter sp. GTDB lineage: Bacteria > Verrucomicrobiota > Verrucomicrobiia > Verrucomicrobiales > Akkermansiaceae > Luteolibacter. The sequence continues at coordinate 4,149 of CAXNHR010000023.1, forward strand.
GGCCAGACCTCGGTTTACACGCCGCAGCCATTGTTGCGCGATGGCATTCCGGATCTGGTGCTTTTCGACATCGATGGCACGGAGGGGACTTCCTACACGGTGGCACTGCACCGTCAGACACCTGCCGAAGGCGCGGTCGTTGGTTTCAGCATGATCACATTTGACCGGCTTTCCGGTCAGGATGCCATTCCGTCAGTACCGAAGGTCAGCTCCCGGATCGGCCAGTTCGAACGGGACGGTGAATACATGAAGGACTATTATGTCTTCAAGGAAGGCGGGACTTTCCACACGTTTTACAATGTGGGCAACGCCGGGCAGAGCCAGGACTGGCAGGAGCCGGGAAATGAAAAAGCCTTCGGTCACGCGACTTCCACGGACTTGGTGAACTGGCAGCATCATCCGCGTGTGTTGCCTGTGGTGCCAGGCACCTGGGAAGGAAATGTGGTTTCAGCTCCCTCGATCATCAAACACGAGGGTGTCTATTACATGGTTTATACGGGCTTCGATGACGGGGTTTTCGGCAAACAAAGCGTCGGCCTGGCCACCAGCACGAACTTGTTCGACTGGAAGCGGCATCCGGCGAATCCGGTTTACACCGCTCCTCCGTGGGCGCTGCCCAATCCCGGTGGCTGGGAGGATTGCCGTGACTCGCACATTCTCCGCCATGGCAACGAGTTCCTGATGTTCACCACGGTCACCACCAATGAGGGCAGGGGAGCCATCGCGTTGGCCAGTTCGCCGGATGCCGTGAATTGGCAGGATCTGGGGCCGGCGGTCATCACCTTCGACCAACCGGAAAGCCCGCGCGTCTTCGAGCGCCACGGAATGTATTATCTGTTCGTGACCAGCGGGTATGGCAGGAAATTGTTCATGACCCCCGATCCCAAGTCGAATCATTGGACGGAGATTCCATTCGAGTGGCCAGCCCCGGGGCTATGGTCCGGCTGGGAAGTCGTCCAATATGCAGGCCGGACGATCTTTTCCGCGTTCGAGTGGAAGTATAATGGAAACTACGTGCGTTTCTGGGATGCGCAGTGGAACGACGCGATTCCGTCGGTGGTTTACATGATGAATCCGCAGCTGCCTGCGGTCATGCCGTCCTTGACGGTTTCTCAATTCGAAAATGATTTTTCACTGTATTGGCCGCTCGGAGTGACGGACTGCACCTTGGAGACCTCGGCCGATCTCACCGGAGATTCCTGGTCAGTTGTCACGGAAACTCCCGCCAACAGCGTGACGGTGCCCATGAATGACACCGGGCGATTCTTCCGGCTGAAGAAGGATCCCTGAACACAGGCTCATGGTTCAGACGCACGCCGCCCGCGCAGCGCGTGGGTATTACCCGAGCTCACGGAATCACATTTCACAGGGCACCAAGGCGTGAACGGCGTGAACGGCGTGGAGTCTGTTAGAGCGGGCGGATCTCGGCGATGGATGGTTTGTGATTTTGAAAAACCCCGCGTGCGATGGCCTGAATGTCATCCCTGGTGACGGACAACATGCTGTCGCGCAATTCGTCGCGCGAGGGGATGCGGCCGAAATCGAGCACGCCTTCGCCGGCCCATGCGCCGTGCGCGGCGGTGGATTCGAAGGCGAGTTTGCTCTGGGCGATCGCCAGGCGTTTCGCGCGGTCGAGTTCGCCGGGCCGGGGACCTTGGGTGACCAGATCGTGGATCTCGCGCTCGATGCAGGCAATGGCTTCACCGCGTGCCCCGGGATCGAGGCCGGCGTTGATTTCAAAGGCCCCCGTCTCATGGAACAAGGTGACATCACTGCTGATCTGATAGCACAAACCACGTTCTTCGCGCAGCTCGAGAAATAGTCGCGAGCTGGCGGTTTCGCCGAGCATCAGGCTGAGCAGGCGCAGAGCGTGGCGGGATTCCGCATGGCGCCCCGGCGTGTGCCAGGCGAGCGAAAGCTGGAGCTGGTCGGTCTCGCGTCTTTCGGTTAGATCGCGCGTTTGCGCATGGCCGCGCTCGAAGGGCAGCGGTGCGAGTCCGGGATGGAAGGCGTCCGGCAGGTGCGGCGCGATCACGCGCATCACCTCATCCGCGGTGAATGGCCCGGCCGCGGCGATTACCAGATCATCGCGGAAATGATGCCGCTTGCGGAATTCCATCAAACTTGCGCGATCAATAATATTGATGGAATCCAATGACCCGGAGATCGGGTGGCCGAGCGGGTGGTCGCCCCACATCGCCTTGGAGATCAGGTCGCCGATGTGATCCGCCGGCGACTCGCGATACATCGTGATTTCCTCGCCGATGACTTCGCGTTCGAGTTGGATTTCAGTTTCGGGAAAGGTTGCGTTCCAGACCATGTCACTCAGCACATCGGCGAGCACTGGCAGCAGTTCCGCCTCGCCGCGGCCCTCATAGACCGTCTGATCCTCGGAAGTGCAGGCGTTGATCTGTCCACCGGCGTTTTCGATGTCGAAACTCAATTCGCGCGCGCTGCGGCGGGCCGTGCCCTTGAATACCATGTGCTCGACGAAATGCGCCAGGCCTGCGGGAAGTCCGTGTTCGTCGCGGCTGCCGGCCGGAATGTGGATCGTCAGCGCCGCACACTCCGAATCCGGCAACGTCGCCACCGCGAGGCGCGGTCCGTGCGGGAGCTGCCGCCACTCGTAGGTTGCCTTGTTCATGATGTTTGTGCAATCAGCGCTTCCGCCAGCGCGAGGTCCGCGGGGGTGGTGATTTTCAAATTAGGATGCAGTGACTCGACGAACTTCACCTTGACTCCGGTTTGCTGGACTGCGGAAACCTCATCCGTCACCGCCAACCCGCGGGCGGCAACATTCTGATAGGCCTCGCGCAGCAATGCGGTTTCGAAAACCTGCGGCGTTTCCATGCACCACAGGTTGTCGCGGCTCACCGATTCCACGCAGAAGCCTTCGGTGTCGGAACGTTTCATCGTTTCTGCCGCGCGCCGGGCTAGAGACGCCGCGCGATGCGAGAACGCCGCGGCGACACAGGCGTCGATGTCAGCAGGCGAAACCAGCGGCCTCGCGCCATCGTGCACCGCCACGAATCGGACATCCGGGCCCAGTGCCGCGAGACCATTCATGACCGACTTCTGGCGCTCGGCTCCGCCCTCGGCCCGCAGCACGGGCTTGCTGAAATCCAGGCCATCTAACAATTCCCACCGTTCCTCCGGGCAGACGACAACCACCGAGTGGATGGATTCCGCGGCAAGGAAGGCCTCCAGCGTTCGGCGCAGCACGGATACGCCGGCCAGCGGCCATGCCAACTTGTCCATGCCCATGCGCCGGCTGGAGCCCGCCGCCACGATGATGGCGGCGCAGTCGGGATGGCGGGTGGGCGAATGCATGGCGGCGGCGACTGCTTACAGTCCGCGGACCGTGTGGGGAAGCGGATTCAGCGTGGCTGCGGATTGCCGGGAACGCCGAGCCCCAGCTCGGCCGGTTTACACGTCACCACAGCCCTATTCATGCGAGATCCAAGGTCCATCCATGTGCGCGCCGAGCTGGGGCTCAGCGTTCCCGGAGGGCGGCGGCCAGATCGGCGGCGCGCTGGTCGCTGTTGGTGAATGCCAGCGTTTGCGCGAGATGCGATTGTGCTCCGGCGATGTCGTCCAGGCCATGGCATGCGAGCGCGATGAGCAGGTGGTTCTCCGCGTTGCGGCGCGCCTGCAAGTCCTCTTCAAACACCAGCAGGTTGGGCAGGGAGGTGGCGAAATAATCGATGGCCGCGGTTTCCCCGAGTTTGGCCGTGGCATAGGCCTTGAGGTCCTCAAACACCACTTTTGCCTGATCCTCGTGGCCAAGCTCGCGCAGTGAGAGACCGCGGAAATAGGTCAGCGGACTGTGCGCGGTGACCGCCATCTCGGAGAAATCACCGCTCTCATCAGCTGAGCGTTTGAAATGATCCTCCGCTTCGGCAAGCCTGCCGCTTGCCTTGAGCGCGCGGCCAATCCAGTAGTTCACATCCGCCTTGGCCTGTAGCAAATGATAGGCCTCGCCCAGGCTTTCGGGCGTTTGCATCGCCCCGGTGAAGTGATCGAGCGCGGTCGCCGCATCGCCGTTGTCGAGCGCCTTGCGGCCGAGCAGCAGGTGCGCGGTGGTGAATTGGCGCAGCACCGCGCCCTCGCCGCCCTCCCACGGGTGGAAACGTCGGGATGTCACCAGTTCGAGCGCCTTGCCGGGCCTTCCTGTTAGATTGTGCAATCCAGCGAGCGCGACAGTGCAGTCATCGCGCTGCATGACACGGTCGATGTGCGTTTCAAGAAACGCAAGCCGGTCGGCGAGCGGATCGTTCAACTTGGCGCGGAGTTGGTCGTATTCGGAAACCAGCCGTGGATCCGCTATATCGAGTTCCAGCGCCTTCTGATAGCAGGCGCGGGCCGCCTCGCCATGGCGGCGGACGTTCCACAGGGCGATGCCGAGATTGCGGTGGACCGTGGCGAAATCCGCGCCGTCGTCCACGGCGCGCTGCCATACGGCGATGGCATCCTCGTGGCGTTTGAGGTCGTAGTAGTAATTGCCAAGCGCGAAGCACGCGACGGGATCCGAACCGGGTTGTTCAAGCGCCCATTCGAGGACGAGTTGTTCGTGGAGGCGCGAGGGGAAGAAGTAGTCGGGAGATTGGCGGCGGGCGGCGGCGAGATCGGCCGGATCGCGGCTAAGCCAGGCCCGCAGGTATTGGGTCATGGCCGTGCGTTCGAGCGGATTGGGAACCGCAACAGGCGTGACGGGTGCTTTGTGGTGGGCGTCGAGGAGGGCGATGGCTTTGGTGTGGAAGCCGGCGTCGATGAAGTCGAAGGAGATGTCTAGAATGGTTTGAGCGTCATTGCGGGATGCGGGCGGGATACTGGCGGACTGAAGTCCGCGCTCCGTCATGAAACCCGCCGCCACGGCGGCGAAGTGGTCGAGGGGGTCGGCGGCGAGGATGTCTTCTAACATGCCGGTGGCGGTTCCGGTATCGCCGGTTTGGTTGGCGATAATGGCTTGGAGGACGATGGCCTTGTTGTGGTCGCCGAGGGTCGCGAGGGATTCGTCAAGGTGCTGATTGGCGGTTTCGAAGTCGAGTCGGCGGCAGTCGATGCAGGCGAGTTGGTAGTATGCCGCGCCGCGCCAAGTGTAGTTCCATGTGGCTTTGTAAAAGGCGGAATATGCGTCTTCGTGGCGATCATGGAAAACAAGGGATACGCCAAGGAAATAGTGGGCCTCGCCGGTTTCCGGGTTCGGGTGGCGGCGGGTGAGGCGGGCGATGGCTTTGCGGAAATGTGTTTCAGCATCGGTGAACAGGCCCTTGCGAAGCTTGCGGCGGCCGAGGGCGATTTGGCTGCGGACGTCGCCTGCGTCGCGGCGCAGGGCTTCCTCCCAGTATGCCTCGGGCATGCGCGTGGGGTGGCGGTAAAGTTCGAGATGCTCGCCGGTGAAGTAGAGTTCGTCGTTTGAGGAAATATCGGCGGGGGCGGGTGGCTCGGCGGCGAGTTCGCGGGTGCGCGTGAGTTTCGTTTCATCGACCGGGCGGTAGCCGAGCAGGCGCTGGCCGTCTTCGTCGTGTAGGATCGCGCTGAGTGATGCGGGGTTTTCGCCGGTGAACTTCAGCGATTCGTTTTTCCATGCTGTGCCGGGGGCGAGGGTGATGATTTCTTCCAAAAGGACGTTCGAGTCACACATGACGCGAAGGGTGAGTCCTGGTAGTGCGGCGGAAACGCAGAGGCCGAGTTCGATGGTGCGGTCGTCGCGGACGACCATGCGAAGCGCGGCGAGGTCGGTGGCTTGCTGCACCGGTCCAATGCCTTGGATCGGCCACCAGAATTGCGAGAAGGTTTTGGTTTCATAGGGCGCGAGGTAGCTGAAGTCCGGCTGGTTGTCGGTGTAAACCCCGGCCATCAGTTCGATGTAGGGGCCGTTCGAATCGGTCAGTTCGCGGTCCCACGCATGGCCGAATCCGTGATCTCCCCAAGTCCATTGTTTCTTGCCTGGCGCGATGTGGCGGTTGGCCACATGCACGAAGCCGCCGCCCGCCTTGAAGTCATAGCCGCCGAAGAAGTCGAACTGCGTCTGGCAGACCATGTAACTGGTGGGCACCGGGATGTTGCGATACCAGCTCAAATCGTTCGTGCCCGGGCGGTTCTGATAGTCCACGCCGTAATACGGGTTTTGCGCGATCGGAAACGAGGACATCGCGCGCACCGCGTGGTCCGCGACATAGGTCACGTCCGGCGGGAAGAACGACTGGTATTGTTCATGCACCATGGCCGCGACGTTGGCCCACCAGAGGAAAGTCTGGGTAAGCGGCGTGCGGTTGTAGAGGCGGGCGCGCAGTTCGATGAGCGATGAACCGGGGCGCAGACGGATGCCGTGCATGCCTTTGAGGCGGTTGAGCGGATCGTGTTCGCTCATCCAGACGGTGCGCGCGCCGTCCTCCTCTTCCTCGATGAAGACATCCGCGGGCATGAAGGTGCCCGGGCGGTGGTGTTGCGGCCAGTTGAATTCGACGCCCCCGGAAATCCACGGACCTGCCAGGCCGACGAGCGCCGGCTTGATCACATCCTGACGGTAGAAAAAATCATAGTCCGCGTTCGTCTTGTCCTGTCCGAGGAAGATGCGCCCACCGATTTCCGGCAGCATCACCAACCGCACAAACTCGTTTTCCAAACGCACGGATTGATAGGTGACGTCATGCGGCACATCGAAGACCTTGTCGATGAACGGCACGGGATAAACCTTGCCGGACGATCCCTGATAGACGCGCTTCTCGAAGAAGACCGGGTTCTTCTCCGGCTTGCCGACCGGATAGGTGGGGATCACGCGGGGTTCGATTCTGGCGGTGACGGACATGATAGAGAGTGATCGGTGAGCAGTGATCGGTGAGCAGTGGGAATCACCAGAAGACGATGAAGAAGATGATGACACCGAGGATCACGGCGGCTCCGGCGATTTTGACGATGGGTTCGGTTTGGAGGCTGATCTCGTCGCGGAGCGGCAGCTCCTTGGCTCTGGCCAACGGAGCGATTGCGGTGATCGCTGTCATCACGGCGGCCACGATCAGGAAGGCGAGCAGCACTTGCAGCAGGAAATGGATTTCGTGTCCCCATGGCCGGGCATCCGTTTTGCCGGTGAATTGGAAGGCGGCATAGGCGAGCGGACCGGTTAGAAGGGCCGCAACGCCGGCCGCTCCGGGGACTTTCGGCAGCACGAAGGGCATGATGAAGGCGGCCACCACGCCGGGCCAGATGTAACCTTGGAATTGCTGGATGTATTGGAAGACGCCGCCGAATTTCGGATTGTCGAGCATCGGCGCGATCGAGCATCCGGCGATGACGAATGCGAGCGTCAGCCCGCGGCCGAGCCATACGAGCTGCATCTGCGTGGCGTCCGGCGCGAACATCCGCCGGTAAACATCCATCGTGAAGATGGTCGATGCGGAGTTGAGCAATGAGGCGAGCGTGCTGGTGACCGCACCGGCAATGGCCGCATAGATGAAACCACGGATGCCGGGTTGCACAAGCTGCGTGACCATCGTAGGGAATGCGGCGTCGGTTTTTCCGCCCATCTGCTCGCCATATAACTGCTGTGCCATCAGGCCGGGCATGACCATGGCGAAGGGCACCAGCAGCCACAGGCCGCCGGCGAAGATCATGCCGAGCTGGCCGTGTTTGAGCGACTTGGCGGCGAGGTTGCGCTGCACGATGAACTGGTTGAGTCCGCAGTAATAGATCATCACGATCCACATCCCGCCGGCCACGCCGGTCCATGGCAGGTCCTTGTTGTCCGCCGGCATGATCATGTGCAGTTTGTCGGCGTTCGCCTCCGCGAACTTGTCCCAGCCGCCGATGGCATCCAGTCCGAGGTAAAAGATCAGCATGCCACCCGCAAGCAGCGCGAGCCCTTGCACCAGGTCGGCCCAGGCGATGGCCTTGAGGCCGCCGATCGTGGAATAACCCGCACCTAGCAGGCCGATCAGCCAGACGGCCTTGGTGAGTTCCATGCCGGTGATGGCGCGCAGCGTGACGCCGCCCGAGTAGAGCACAGCGGGCAGCATCACCACCGCATAGATCACCACGGTGAGCACCGCCATGATGCCGCGGGTGAGCGTGTTGTAGCGGTATTCAAGATACTCCGGCATCGTGTAAATCCCCGCCTGCAGGAACTTCGGCAGCAGGGTCATGGAAATGAGCACGATGAACACCGATCCCAGCAACTGCCAGCAACTCACCGCCAGCCCGGTCGATCCCGCCGCCTGGCCCGCCATGCCCACCATCTGCTCGGTGGAAATATTCGCCGCGACGATGGAAATGCCGATCAGCGGCCAAGTCAGCCCGCGGCCGGCGAGGAAGAAGTCCGAACTATTCTCGTCATGTCCCGGCTTGCGGCGGCTTTTCCAAACACTGAGGCCGATGACAACCGCGAAAAATCCGATGAAGACGGCGAGATCCTGTGTGGTGATGTTCATAGGGATTTTTCCGCATGATAACCAGCAGGGCGGGTAGGCTTCCATGGAGCATCGAAGGAAAAATATGGACGATCGGATGATTTGGGAAATGATCCGCCCTGATGAAACCACAGGCCCGCGAGCAACGTCCGGAAGGATTTCCCGGGCAGCGTCTGGTGGTCGTGCCTCCGGCGATTGTCGTCGCCGCGGGCCGGAGACCCGTCACGCGCGACCTGTGCATCACCCACATCGGCACATTTGCCGCGGCAGCCGGGCATCTGGTCCGACGCCCGCACGGCACCTCCCAGCATATCCTCATCGCCTGCATTTCCGGTGCCGGATTCTGCGAACTGGGTGACCGTGAATGGAAGATCGGGGCAGGGGACCTGTTGTTCCTGCCGCCCCGCGAACGGCATGTTTACCGTGCGGATCCATTTTCTCCATGGACGATCTTCTGGATTCACTTTCGTGGTGCACAGGCCGGAGACCACCTCGCCAATTTGGGCGTGAGCACAGCCCGGCCAGTCGTTCCGGTCGATGATGCCAGCGTGCTGCTCGATGCCTTCGAAGACACCATCCGCCATGCCAATCACGGATTCGGCGAAGCCGCCATGACCGGTTTGTCCACCGCGTTCGCCAGGTTGTTAGGCCTCGCCAAGGTGCATCAAGTGGCCGTGGGCGCGCGTTCCCGCAATGCGGAAAACCGCCTGCTCAAGGTGCTTGCTCTGATGCGCGAGGACGTCGCCCGGCCGTGGACGCTGGAGGAACTGGCCCGCAAGGCGAACCTGAGCCCGCCGCACTTCACCGCACTCTGCCGCCGGCAGACCGGGATGCCGCCCCTCAGCCTCTTGATCCGGCTGCGCCTCCAACGCGCCATGGACCTCCTGCAACGCGGCGACCACAACGTGGCCGAAGCCGCTCGCGCCGTCGGCTACGAGGATCCGTTTTATTTCTCGCGCCTGTTCAAAAAACACATCGGCATGACTCCTTCGTCCTGCATGCACGGGCCGTGAAGGTTGCAATGAAACCGCATGGGTGAAAACCGCTCTAGAAAACATGAAAGTCATCTCGAAAATCACCTCCATCGCTCTTCTCTTCATCCTTCCGGCGCATGCCGCGCCCGTGAAGAGGATCGTCGATGGCGTGACCTACCACGTCATCCGCACGTCTGCGAATTCAGTGAGGATTGTATGGCAGAACGAAAAGGGTGTGGCACTGCGGACATTTCCCGCTGCCGCTGGCTATCTAACGAGGAAAGGCGTAAAACCGGACACCTTGATGAACGGAGGGATTTTCGAACCGGGAGGCATTCCCAGCGGTTTGCTGATCCAGGATGGCAAGGAATTGAATCCGGTGAACAGGAACAAAGGTGAAGGGAACTTTTTTCTGCAACCGAACGGCATTTTCCTCATTGGCTCTGCCGGAGCCGCGGTCATCAGGACGGACGAATATCCCATGAAGGACGTGGTGGTGCGGTGTGCCGTTCAGTCTGGTCCCTTGCTGTTGAGGCGCGGCAGGATTCACCCGGCATTCAACGCCAACTCGGCATCCCGGCTGCATCGCAACGGCGTTGGTGTGGCTGGGAACGGAGAAGTCATATTTGCCATGACGGATCTGGATTCCCCGAAGTTTCCCAACCTTCATGAGTTCGCCGAATTGTTCCGGACGCTCGGCTGTGAGGATGCGCTTTTCCTGGATGGCGACCTGAGCCAGATGCGCTCGGGAGAGGACATGAACAAAGAAAGCAACCAGTTCGGATCGATCATCGCTGTCATGGAATCTTCCAAATAATCCATCGTGTTTTCCGCTGAATCTCGTGCCGGTAATCCCGCCGTGACGAGACGGTTGTTCTAACAAGCCGGCGGAATCCGGCATTTTCCTTGTTTCGCGCGGCGTATGGGTTGAGTCTCCGCCCGCCCGCCAGGAAACGACGGACAAGGAGATTGTCGATGAAAGAGAGGAAGGAGCGGTCGTGGGCGGCGGCTTTGGGCTACAGGCCGAAGTCGCTGGAGTTGTTCAGCGGGAAGTTCACGCCCGGGGATCTCGGCAAGGATGTGATGGCCGGGTTGACGGTGGGCATGATCGCGCTGCCGCTGGCATTGGCGCTCGGCATCGCGAGCGTTCCGGCCGGGCAGGCGACGCCGTTTCCCGCACCGGCGCTGGGGATTTTCACCGCGATCATCGCCGGGTTTTTGATTTCCGCACTGGGTGGCAGCCGCGTGCAGATCGGCGGGCCGACGGCGGCGTTCATCCCGATCATTTTACTGATCATCGAAAAACACGGTTACGCCGGACTGCTGATGGCCACGGTGATGGCGGGGGTGATCCTGGTGATCATGGGGCTGGCGAAGATGGGCTCGCTCATCAAATACATCCCATGGCCGGTGACCAGCGGCTTCACCACCGGCATCGCGGTGGCGATCATCGCCACGCAGACCGGCGATTTTCTCGGCATCCACACGGATGAACCCGCGCCGCGCGAGTTTCTCGAACGAATCCATTGGCTGTGGAATCACATCGCCGACATGCACGTGCCGTCGGTTCTGTTAGCCGTGGGCTGTCTTTTGGTGATCATGTTCTGGCCGCGGCTGGGTTTGCGCAAGGTGCCGGGATCGATTGTGGCGATGCTCGGAGCGACGGCGCTGGTGGCGGCGTTCGGGTTGCAGGAAAATCTGGGGATTTCCACGATCGGATCGAAGTTCGGCAGTGGCGCGATCCCCGCGGGACTGCCGGCGCTTTCGTGGCCGCATTTTGATTGGGCGATGATGCGGGACTTGATCGGCCCGGCCACTGCGATCGCGCTGCTGGGAGCGATCGAGTCGCTGCTATCGGCGGTGGTTGCGGACGGACTGACCAACGAGCGGCATGACAGCAACACAGAGTTGGTGGCACAGGGCATCGCCAACATCGTCTGCCCTTTCTTTGGCGGACTGCCCGCTACCGGCGCGATCGCGCGGACCTCGGCCAACGTGAACAACGGCGGCCGCACGCCGCTGGCCGGCATGGTGCACTCGCTCACGCTGCTGGGGATCATCCTGTTGTTCTCCAAATGGGCGGTGTATGTGCCGATGGGAGCGATGTCAGCGGTGCTGGTGTTCGTGGCGCTGCGCATGGGCGAGTGGCATGAAATCCGGCGCCTTGGCCGCATGCCGCTGAGTGATGCCGTGGTGCTGGTGACCACCTTCGCGCTGACGGTGATCTTCGATCTGGTGATCGCAGTGGAGGTGGGAATGGTGTTGGCGGCGATCCTGTTCATCAAACGTGTCTCGGAAACCACGGAGGTTTCGCAGGTGTTCGAATCGGACGTGCTCGAATCGCCGGAGCAACTCGTTTCCGGCAAGGAGATACCCGAGGGCGTGCGGGTCTATCGGATTTTCGGACCCTTTCTCTTCGGCGCGGCGGAGAAGATGGAGGACGCCATGGAGCGCATCGACGAACTGCCCAAGGTGCTCATCTTGCGACTGCACCTGGTGCCTGCCATGGATGCCACCGCGCTCAACGCGCTGGAAAGCGTGGTCGAACGTTTGCAGAAACACGGCGGCACCGTGATCCTCAGCGGACTGCACCGCCAACCGCTCGACATGTTGTGCAAGGCGGGGTTCATCGAGGTGATCGGCAGGCCGAACCTCGTGGCGCACTTCGACGACGCGCTGGTCCGCGCGCGGGAGATTCTGGGCGCGGATTGAGCGATCATGGTGCCGGGGCGATGGTCGGCGGGTGCGGGTTGCGCTGCATCTGCATCAGGATGTTTGCCGCCAGGATCAAGGCCCCGCCTGTGAGCAAATCGGTGCCGGGAGATTCGTTGGGGTAGTCCAGGCCAGTGAAAACCGAAATCCATGCTGGCAGGAATAGGACATGAAAAGCGGCAAAGACCGGTTCGGAAGTGTAGATCATGCCTGCCTCCACGGCGCTGACGCGAGGCTGCCAATGGTTCATCAGGAAGAACGCGCCCACCGAACAAAAGAGTGCCAGCACCAACACCATTGCCATGGCGGTCCAAGAGGCTCCGGCGGCCAGCCAAGTGGCCGCGGATGGTGCGGCGAGCAGCGACATGGGCAGGAAGACCAGAGCGATGACGGAGCACATCACCAGTGTGACGTGCGTGCTGCGGTTGCCGCGGTAGGCCGGGTTTTCCAGCGTGAGGATTTGAAAAGCGAAGAAAACCGCCGCCGCGAGAGTCTGCAACTCACCCCGGCCGATGTGGGGCTCGGCGGGCGAAAAGCCTGATAGAATCGCGCCCCCCGCCATCACCATTCCGGTGGCCAGCAGCGTGCGTGCGCCGGGTGCGCGGCGCAGTCGGATACAGGCAGCGATCATCAGCACCAGGCAATAAGCATGGGTGAGGAAGGCGCTGATCGAGACATCGGTGTAGGCCAGGCCGTCGGCCTGTAAGGCCATGCCGGAGCCGCCGAAAAGCGCAAGCCGCGTGCCTTGGCGGATTTCCAAACGGGATGGAGCGCCGCCGCGCAGGGCGATGGGCAGTATGAACAATGCGCCAAGACCGAAGCGCGCCACCTGGATCCACAAACTGGTGAACACGCTGCCCGCCTCTGGAAGCCGCGCGGCCTGCTCCAATTGCAGCGTCTTGACAGCCGGAAAACTCAAGCCCCAGAGCGCACAGGCGACAATCAGGAAAAACGCGGGCATGGTGTGGGATGTGGCGAGGACCGGCGGGCCGGGGACCATTGTGGATTGCCAGCATGTCGACAATCCCAAGATCATGTTTTCGCGAAATTTCACAATTCCGGGCGAATTAGTGCGCATTGACGACTCCTTGGCGCACGGGGAGTTGCTCAAAAGTGACTTTCCGATCATGGGGTTGATTGCAGGGGCGCCGAAAGCCGGTTGCCCGCGTCTTCAGGTGTTTTGAAAGGTGGTTTTCAGGGGGTGATGCGGCTTTCCGGACGCGCTGGAACCTTTGATTTTTCAGCGGTTTGGAGAAATTTTCTTTTCATCGAGTTTTTTTTTGACAGGGTGATCGGCTTTGCTAAGGTCCGCCCGCTCTTCCCCACAGCACGACAGGGGTGCCGCGTCTGGTCTCGCATTTTGAGACAAGCCGCGGTGTTTTTGTCGGGTCGAAGGCGGGGCGTTTCAATACATCGCTCGCGTAGCTCAGGGGTAGAGCGCATCCTTGGTAAGGATGAGGTCGGGGGTTCAATTCCCCCCGCGAGCTCCAGGGCAATCACGAAAAATCTCACCACGTCTCAAGTAAGAACAACAACCACCATGGCTAAAGAAGCATTCCAGCGCAACAAACCGCACGTTAATATCGGCACCATCGGCCACGTTGACCACGGCAAAACCACGCTCACCGCAGCAATCACCAATACTCTGGCCGAAAAAGGTCTCGCCCAGAAGAAAAGCTACGCTGACATCGACGCCGCTCCCGAAGAGCGCGAGCGCGGTATCACCATCAACACCGCCCACGTCGAATACGAAACCGCCAAGCGCCACTATGCACACGTGGATTGCCCCGGTCACGCCGACTACGTGAAGAACATGATCACCGGTGCCGCCCAGATGGACGGTGCGATCCTCGTGGTTTCCGCAGCCGACGGCCCGATGCCGCAGACCCGCGAGCACATCCTGCTTGCCCGTCAGGTTGGCGTTCCCGCGCTGGTGGTGTTCATGAACAAGGTGGACCTCGTCGATGACGCGGAACTCCTCGAGCTCGTTGAAATGGAAGTCCGCGACCTGCTTTCCGTGTATGAATTCCCGGGTGATGAAATCCCGATCGTGATGGGCTCCGCCAAGGCCGCTCTCGAAGGCGACCCCGCTCAAATGGAAAACATCATGAAGCTGATGGACGCCGTGGATTCCTACATCCCCGAGCCCGAGCGCCCGATCGACAAGACTTTCCTGATGCCCGTCGAAGACGTGTTCTCGATTGAAGGTCGCGGCACGGTCTGCACCGGCCGCGTCGAGCGTGGAATCATCAAAAAGATGGAAGAAGTCGAGATCGTCGGCATCCGCGACACCCAGAAGACCACCGTCACGGACATTGAAATGTTCCGCAAGCTGCTCGACGAAGGTCGTGCCGGTGACAACTGCGGCCTTCTGCTCCGTGGTCTCAAGAAGACCGACATCGAGCGCGGCCAGGTGATCGCCAAGCCGGGCACCGTCAAGGGTCACACGATCTTCAAGTCCGAGATCTACGTTCTTTCGAAAGAAGAAGGTGGCCGCCACACCCCGTTCTTCTCGAACTATCGTCCGCAGTTCTACTTCCGCACCACCGACGTGACCGGCAGCATCAAGCTTCCCGAAGGCGTCGAAATGGTGATGCCGGGCGACAACATCAATCTTGAAGTCGAACTCATCACCCCGATCGCCATGGAGCAGACCATGCGCTTCGCCATCCGCGAAGGTGGCCGCACCGTCGGTGCCGGCCGCGTGGGTGAAATCATCAAGTAATCATTCACGAAGAGGCTTCGGATCAGGTCTCCGAGGCGGATTCGAACGCACGATTTCGGGGCACTCCGGTCAGACGGAGTGCCCTTGAGTCGCCTCAAAACGGCAGTAGTTCAATTGGTAGAGCATCGGTCTCCAAAACCGAGTGTTGGGGGTTCGAGTCCCTCCTGCCGTGCCATTTTCCAAATCAGTCCCAAAGTCAGCACATCATGTTTTCAAAAATCTCCGGTTTTCTGGGTGAAGTCAAAGGCGAGCTTCGCAAAGCGAGTTGGCCTTGGGAGTCCGACCCGAAGATCAAGGGACTGAAGAAATACAAGGAACTGGTGGACTCCACCATTGTCGTGCTGATCGCGATGATCCTGCTCGCAGGGTTTGTTCAGGCATGGGACTTCATCCACGTCCTGATTGTAGGCTTCTTCACCAACTTCGGCCGCTGATCCGCCTTCAGTTTCCGTCCATTTTTCCCGCCAGACCCGTCATGTCAGAAACCAAGACCTTCCGCGACCAGTGGTATGTAGTGCAAGTCCTCTCCGGCCAGGAGGGGAAAGTCCGTGACCGGATCCAGCGCAACGCCGAAGCCGAGGGCATGACCGAATACATCCGCGAGGTGTTGGTGCCCACCGAGATGGTTTCCGAGATCCGCCGCGGCAAGAAAACCGAGACCAAGAAGAAATTCTTTCCCGGCTACATCATCGTCAACATGAACCTGTCCGATGAGGACGGCCAGCTCGTCGAGAAGACCTGGTTTTTCATCAAGGAGATGGAAGGCGTGATCGGTTTCGCAGGCACCAAGGATCGTCCGGCGCCGATGCGCCAGCGCGAGGTGGACGCCATGCTTTCGCAAATCAAGGAGCGCGAGGAAAGCGTCCGTCCGGCCATCAGTTTCGAGGTCGGGGATACCGTCAAGGTTGCTGACGGTCCTTTCCAAAGTCAGAACGGCATCGTCGAGGAAATCGACCCCGAGCGCGGCAAGCTCCGGGTTTCCGTCAGCATCTTCGGCCGCAGCACGCCGGTCGAACTCGAATACTGGCAGGTCGAGCGCGCCTAAATCATCTCAGCATTTCAGAATCCCAGCTTTTCAGCATCTACCCCTAAATCATCATGGCCAAGGAAGTCGTCAAAATCATCAAGCTCCAGATCAATGCCGGAGCCGCCAATCCCTCTCCGCCCGTGGGCCCGGCTCTCGGTCAGGCAGGCGTCAACATCATGGGATTCTGCAAGGAGTTCAATGCCGCCACCCAGAGTCAGGCCGGGGATGTGCTTCCGGTGGTGATCTCGGTTTATAAGGACAAGTCGTTTTCGTTCGTCACCAAGAAACCCCCGGCGGGCAACCTGCTCAAGAAGGCCGCCGGTCTCGCCTCCGGGTCCAAGGAAGCGAACAAGATCAAGGTCGGCAAGATCACCAAGGCGCAGTTGATGGACGTCGTTAAAATCAAGATGCCCGACCTCAACACCAAGGATCCCGAAGCCGCCTGCCGGATTCTCGCCGGAACCGCCCGCCAGATGGGCCTCGAAATCGAAGGCATGTAAATCAAGGAGCGTTGGCGTCTCGCCAACGGATCGTATCACAAATTCTCAGTGGAAGGCTCATCGCCCGAAGCACCCGCAGGAGGAAAACGCAATTTGCAATTTCCGAACGAACTGCCAACCAAACACCATAATGGCCAAACACCGCAGCAAACGCTACCAAAAGGCAGCCGCTCTCGTCCAATCCGGCAAGAGCTACTCCCTGCCCGATGCAATCAGCACCGTGAAGCAATTCCCGGCGCCCAAGTTCACCCCCACTGTCACGCTTTCCTTCCACCTCGGTGTGGATCCGCGCAAGAGCGACCAGATGGTCCGGGGTTCCGTCTCCCTCCCTCATGGCACCGGCCGGAACGTCCGCGTGGCAGTCTTCGCCCAGGGCGCTGCCGCCGAGGCCGCCATCGCCGCAGGTGCGGAACACGTCGGCTATGAGGATCTAATCAAGAAAGTCCAGGAAGGCTTCACGGATTTCGACTCCGCCATCGCCACTCCCGACGCCATGACCGAAGTGCGTAAAATCGCCCGCGTTCTCGGCCCCCGTGGTTTGATGCCGAACCCGAAGACCGGCACCGTCACCGACGACACCGCCAAGGCGGTCAAGGAAGTCAAAGCCGGCCGCGTCGATTTCAAACTCGACAAGAACGGCAATGTCTCCGGTTCCATCGGCAAGGCATCGTTCGAGCCCGCGCAACTTGAGGAAAACGCCCGCGCCTTCGTCGAAAGCGTCGTGCGCGCCAAACCGGCTTCCGCAAAGGGCAACTACATCCAGGCCGTGACACTCGCCGCCTCGATGCTCCCGGGCATTCCGTTGGAAGCCGCCACCTATACCAAATCCGCCTCCTAACCAGCACCGCCCACGACCATGAATCCTGACAAGAAAATCATCATCGACGGTCTGCTGGATCGCGTCAACGCGTCTCCCTACCTGATCGTCATCGATTACACCGGTCTTACCGTGCAGCAGTTCACCGAACTGCGCAACCGCCTCGATGCCGGCGGCGCGCGCTGCACCGTGGCCAAGAACACCTACATGCGCAAGGTGCTCGCGGAAGCGGGCCTGCCCGACATCAGCGAGGGCCTCGTCGGCCAGACCGCCTTCGTCATGGGCGACAGCGAGGTGTTCGCCGCCGCCAAGGTGATCAAGAACTTCGAGAAGGAGTTCAAGAAGCCGGAAATGAAAATCGGTCTCCTCGGCAACGCAGTGCTCGATGGCGAGAAACTCAAGGCCATCGCCGACATCCCGTCGCGCGAAGCAGTTCTCTCCCAGTTGCTCGGAACGATCCTCGAGCCGGCCTCGATGATCGCCCGCGTCCTCAAGAACAAGTTCGATCCCGACGGCGAATCCAGCCCCAAGGAAGAAGAAACCGCCCCAGCCGCCGAAGCCGCACCAGTTGCCGAAGAGGCAGCCGCACCGGTCGAAGCCGCTGCGGAATAGCCAACAATCTGAACGGATGGCGGCGGCGTTTCCCGCTTCCGCCTGAACACACAATGGTTCCTCGTCGGGGCGGCGGCTGCCGCACTGAAATCTCCGGAGGCTCCGGAGGCGACGATACCGCAAAAGGAAAACATAATGTCCAACATCGCACAACTCGCAGAAGAACTCGGCAAGCTTACCGTCTTGGAAGCCGTCGAACTCGTTAAACAACTCGAAGAAACCTGGGGTGTCTCCGCCGCAGCACCCGTGGCCATGGTCGCCGGTCCTGCCGCCGCCGCCGAAGCCGTCGAAGAAAAAACCGAATGCGACGTCGTCATCAACGATTGCGGTGCCAACAAGATCGCCGTCATCAAGGCGGTGCGCGAAGTGGCTCCCGGTCTTGG
>CAXNHR010000024.1:0-22056 GCA_964202135.1 Luteolibacter sp.
AACCGCAAGGAAATGGAAACGCTGCTCTCCGGCCTCGGCAACCGCGTCTTCCTGATGAACAACGTGCATGAGGACCACCCAGTGCTTTTCCACGTGCGCTGGGTGATGAGTTATCTCACAGGTCCGCTCACGCGTGGACAGATCAAGGAGTTGATGGACCCGAAGCGAGCCGCTTTTGAAAATGCAACCAAGCCCGCGGCGGCGAACCCAATGGCCTTGCCCGGTATTTCATCGGCCACCGGCACACGCCCCGCCGTTGGCTCGGGGGTAACAGAACTTTTCGCAACTACCGGTGGCGGAGAAGGTATGATCTATCATCCCTATTTGCTGCGGGTGGGCAGGGTGCGATACTCGAATGCGAAAACCGACGTCGATGGATCCCGCGAATTGCGCTTCGTCAACCCGATCCTCACCGCTGGCATCGATTGGGAAAACCCGGTCGAGCCGCCGCACGCCACCGTCGGCTCGCCGGCCAACGGCGCGGGTTTTTCCGAACTGCCGGGCTATGCGATGAATGCCTCAAACTACAAGCAAGTGGAAAAACAATTCGCCGACTGGCTTTATGAGAACGATCGGCTGGAGGTTTTCTCATGTCCCGCGCTCAAGACATGGTCGAAGCCCGGCGAGAGCGAGGGCGAATTCCGCGCGCGGCTAACTCATGCGGCGCATGAAGAGCGGGACGCGGAGGTGGAAAAACTCCGCGCCACCGCCAGCGGGAAAATCCGCACCCTTGAGACCCGCCTGCGCACCGCGCAAGCAAGGGTTGAAAAGGAAAAAACCGAGGCCAACGCCGCCAAGATGCAGGCCGGCGTCTCGGTGCTCGGTGGCTTGTTGGGCGGACTGTTCGGCCGCAAGGTGAACATGACCACGCTCAGCCGCGGCAGTGCCGCCATCGGCCGAACCACCAGCGCCTACAAACAACACCAGGATGTGGCCAACGCCAACGCGCGAGTTGAGGATGTGGCAAGGGAAATGGAGATCCTCCAAGCCGGGCTGGAAGCGGAAATCTCGCGACTCGCGGAATCATATGATGTCTCCAATCTCAAACTGGAAACGGAAACGCTCAAGCCGACGCGCGGTGATGTGAAAGTGGAGATGGTGGCGCTGTTATGGATGGCGTAGTTTTCCCTCTAACAGGACATACGGGACAGATAGGACCTACTTTTTCGTAGGTCGTGTAGGTCCTGTCTGTCCTGTTAGAGTGAAGACTCCCTATTCACCCCGCTTCTGCCTTCCCCTCGCATCCAGCCTTGCCCTTGTCATGCGCTCGCGCAGGCCGCCTTCTTTCAGGAAATCCTTCTCCAATCTGCGGATCTGTTGGTCCAGCAGATAGTTCGTCTGATGGATCAGGCTGATTGCGATGTTCGCCACCACGTCTCCCGGCCGAGTTTCGATGAAATCACGGAACAGCTCATAAGACAGCTCTTGAGAACTGCCGAGCTTGCGGACAAAACGCACTTCCTTGGAATCCTTGTCCCACTCCGGTTGGTTGCAGGAGCGGAGAAAATCGCGATAGTCTTCCAGCAACTCCTCCAGACTCGCACGGGCCACATTGGTCAACTTGATCTCCATCTCTTTGGATGTGCCGCTGGCCTGACTGCCCTCAAGGATGTTCTGTTTGCCGGACCTTGCGGCTTGGATCATCTGGTCCGTGGTGCGTGAATACTTGTCGATGAAACGCCCACAGAAACGCACCGTGGCGTCATAGACAATGCGGGATTTCCGGAATGAGAGCAGGCTTTCATAGCCACCGTGGGGTGTAAGGAAGCTTTCACTCGAACGGGACGAACAGGACGGACTGGACCTACTTTCGCTGTTGGTCTTGTTGGTCCTGTTTGTCCTGTTGGGAGAAGACTCATCCATGCCCTCTCCTACCAGTCCCTCAGGCACCTAGCAAGGGATCATAATCCTTGGGCGCCCTCACGATCTTCTCGATGCCATGTTTGGTCACCAGATTGCCCCCGGACGAGCGGCCCTTGATGCCGAACTCCGCGAAATGCAGCGGCCGGATCAGGTTGCGCATGCGCAGGGCCGGCTTGAGATGGACCAGTAGCATCTGCGCACTGCTTTCCTCGTTGGTCTTATGCACGGCAAAATACAGCACACGCGTTCCGGGCCTGCCTTTTGTTAGATCGTAATCCTTGTCTCGCGTAATACCGCCCACCGTGAATCGCTTGGCAAGAATTGGTCCGTCACGGCCGTCTCGATAGATCATCGAGTAAATCAAATCCTCGTCCTTGCGGAACAAGGCGACACGCAACGGCTTCTGGCCGACAAAAACCTTCTCGGCCACCTTCATCACGCGCATCTTGCCGTCCTGGGTGAAGGAGATGATATCATCAATGGTCGAGCATTTCTCCACCGGCTCGCCGTCCTTCTTGAGGCCGTAGCCGGCGAAGCCGTTCTTCGCGTCGAGATAGAGCGTTTCGGTGGCGGCGATGACCTGGGTGCGATCCACGCGGTCGAACGAGGCGATCTCGGTCTTGCGATCCTTGCCCTTGCCATACTTTTTGCCAAGCTCCTCATACCATTTGATGGTGAACTTGGTGAGATTGCGGAGGTTTTTCTCGGTCTCATCAATGGTTTTTTCCAGACCCTTGATCTCCTCGTCGGCCTTGAACGAATCGAACTTGGAGATGCGCTTGATCTTGATCTCGGTCAGGCGGACAAGGTCGTCCTCGGTGACCTCACGCTTGAGAAGTTTCTTGAAGGGTTTCAGGCCGTCGTCAATGGCCTTGAGCACGGCTTCCCAAGTGGTGCACTCCTCGATGTCGCGGTAAATGCGGTTTTCGATGAAGATCTTCTCCAGCGAGCTGAAGTGCCATTTCTCGGCGAGTTCGGAGAGTTTGATCTCGAGTTCCAGCTTGAGCAGCTCGCGTGTTTGGTGAGTCACGCGTTTGAGGATGTCGGAGACGCCCATGAACTGCGGCTTGCCATCGGCGATGACGCAGGCGTTGGGCGAGATCGTCAACTCGCAGTCGGAGAAGGCGAAGAGCGCGTCGCGGGTGGTTTCCGGGTCGGCTCCAGCGGGCAGGTGGACGAGGATGTCGGCGTTGGCGGCGGTGTTGTCCTCGATCTTCTGGATCTTGATCTTGCCCTTGTCGGCGGCGGCGACGATCGAATCCATCAGCGCGCCTGTGGTGGTGCCGAAAGGTATCTCGGTGATGCGCAGCATGCCCTTTTTTTCGACTGAAATGCATGCACGAACGCGGACCTTGCCGCCGCGCAGGCCGTCGCGGTAGTCGGAGGCGTCCATGATGCCGCCGGTGGGAAAATCCGGCAGCAGTGTGAATGGCTCGTTGCGCAGCACGGCGATGGCGGCCTCGATGAGTTCGTTGAAATTGTGCGGCAGCACCTTGCATGCGAGACCCACGGCGATGCCTTCGACGCCCTGGGCGAGCAGCAGCGGGAATTTCACCGGCAACGTGTCCGGCTCCTTGCGGCGGCCGTCATAACTCGGCAGCCACTTGGTGGTTTTCGGGTTGAAAACGACTTCGTTGGCGAACTTGGTGAGGCGCGCCTCGATGTAGCGCGGGGCGGCGGCTCCATCGCCGGTGAGCGTGTTGCCCCAGTTGCCCTGGGTGTCGATGAGCAGGTCTTTCTGGCCGAGCTGCACGATGGCCGCGCTGATCGACATGTCGCCGTGCGGGTGGTAGTTCATCGTATTGCCGACGATGCCCGCCACCTTGTTGTAGCGGCCGTCATCGATCTCGTCCATCGCATGGAGGATGCGGCGCTGCACGGGTTTCAGGCCGTCGTAGAGGTGCGGCACGGCGCGCTCGAGGATCACGTAGGAGGCGTAATCGAGGAAATAATCCGAATACATCGCGCCGAGCGAGGCATGCTGGTCGGGGTCGTGCGTCATTGCTGGCGGTTGCTTAGTGGCCAAGGGCCGCAAGCGCAAGCCCGCGCAAAAAAAGAGCCGTGGCCCGCTTTCGCGAACCACGGCTGGATGCATCAGGTGACAGGGCGCGGCCTATTCGGGCGGCGGGCCGTCGGGGCGAGGGCCGCCTGGGCCAGGACCGGGGCCTTTTTTGCCGCCAGGCCCCTTCGGGCCCTTGGGTCCACCGGGAGGCCTCGGCATGGCCTTGCGTTCTTCCGGGCTGAGTTTGCCATCTCCGTCCTTGTCGAATTTCTTGAGCATTTCGGCTTTGCGCTCTTCCTGCATCTTGGTCCTTTCCTCGGGGCTGAGCTTGCCGTCCTTGTCGGCGTCGAATTTCTCAAGCATCTCCTTGCGGCGTTCTTCGGCCATGGCCTTGTGTGCCTCGCGTGCCGCCTGGCGCTCCTCGGGCGAAAGTTTGCCATCTCCGTCCTTGTCGAATTTCTCGAGGATTTCGGGTGGCGGAGGTCCTTGGTGGCGTGGCGGGCGCTTCGGTCCGTCCTGCGCGGATGCGATGAGGCAAGTGCCGATCATCGCACCCAGGGTCATCAGTGTGGTGGTTTTCATGATTGTTTGTTGGTTTTGTGATGCGAACCCGTGTTCAGGTTTCGTCTGGTTTTTAAACCCTGGCGGCGGCGAAAGGTTGCGGCGGAATTTGATGGAATGAGTTGCCACGGCCGGAATGGCCGTCTTGGATGCGGCGTCTCATGGCTGAACATCCGCTGCCCAAAGCACCCAGCAAAGCGCTCGTGTTTGTCCGGCGCACCGCCAGCACCGTTTCGCTATGGGCGCTGGTGTGCGCGGTATTCCTGAGCCAGCGCTCGTGGGCGTTTCTCGGATTGATCGGCCTGCTCACGGTGATCGCCACCATCGAGTATTTCCGCATGCTGCGCGCCGCGGATGTGAGGTGTTTCCCGCGCTTCGGGCTGCTGCTGAGCGTGGCTTACTGCGCCTCTTTGTATGGATTTCTGATCATGGGCCATGCGCCGCCGGGGTGGCTGGAGGCACTGGCGTTCTTCATCGCGCTGGCCGGGGCGTTCAGCTTGCAACTCCGCGAACCGGTGCGCGGCATCGAATCGCTGCTCGCAGTGGCCGCGACCGTGCTGGGCTTCGGCTACATCGCATTCCTCTTCAACTTCACGGCGCATCTGATCTTCGCTGTGCCGGGAGGCTTGGAAATTCCCGGCCGCGTCGGCACGTCGGGAGCCTTCCTGCTGCTGTGGCTTTTGGCGGTGACCAAATTCACCGACATGGGTGCCTACATCACCGGCTCCGCCATCGGTCGCCACAAGATGATCCCGCACATCAGTCCGGCCAAGACTTGGGAGGGCTTCGCTGGGGCGCTGTTCTTCGCGCAACTCGCCGCCTGCGGTCTTTATGCCTTGTTTCCCGGGCAGCTCGCGTTTTTTGGAAACTGGGGCCACGTCATCGCCCTCGGTTTCCTGCTCGCGGTTCTCGCGGTGATCGGCGACCTCGCGGAAAGCGTGGTCAAGCGAGCGCTCAATGCCAAGGACTCCGGCCACATGCTTCCCGGCATCGGCGGCTCGCTTGATCTCATCGACAGCGTCTGCTTCACCGCGCCGGCCTTGTATGTCTATCTGAAATGGTTCCTGCCTCACACCTCATGAAGTCCGTCCGTAAACGTCGAGTTGTGCTGTTAGGTTCCACCGGATCGATTGGCTGCTCGACGCTCAAGGTGGCGCGCGAACTTCCGGAGCACATTGAAATCGTCGGTCTCGCCGCCAACGGCAGCATCGAAAAACTCGCGGAGCAAGCCCGCCAAACCGGCGTGCGGAACGTGGCTCTTTACGATGCCACCAAGGAGGCAACGTTGCGCGCGTTGCTACCGGAAAACGTGATGCTTCACGCCGGTGCCGATGGCCTGGCAGAACTCGCCACTCTCACTGAAGCGGACATCGTGCTCATCGCCATCGTCGGCACCGCCGGCCTGTATCCGGCGCTGGCCGCCATCGAGGCAGGCAAGGATCTGGCCATCGCCTCCAAGGAAATCCTGGTGATGGCCGGCGAGGTGATCACCACGGCCGCAAGCCGCAAGGGCGTGACCCTGCTGCCGGTGGACAGCGAGCACAACGCGATCTTCCAATGCCTCGACGGCCATCGCGGCGGTGAAAAAGAAGTTTCGCGGCTCATTCTAACGGCCTCCGGCGGACCGTTCCGCAAACTGCCGGCCGAGCAACTCGCGCAGGTCACGCCGGAGCAGGCGCTGAAGCATCCGACCTGGGACATGGGGCCGAAAATCACCATCGATTCCGCCACGCTTTTCAATAAGGGCCTGGAAATGATCGAGGCCCGTTGGTTGTTCGGCATCGGCATGGAGCGCATCGATGTGGTGGTTCATCCACAGAGCATCATCCACTCGATGGTCGAGTTCACGGATGGCTCGGTTCTCGCGCAGATGAGCCGCACCGACATGTGTTTCCCGATCCAATACGCGCTCACCTGGCCGGAGCGCGTGCGAGGCGGATTGCAGCCGCTGGATTTCCCGGCGCTGGCGAAACTCGAATTCGAGGCACCGCGCCACGAGGATTTCCCGGCATTGATGCTTGCCCGCAAGGCCGGCCTAACAGGTGGCACGCTGCCCGCGGTTTTCAACGCCGCCAACGAAGTGGCCGTCGAGGCATTCCGTGCGGGGAAACTTCCCTTCTCGGGTATTTGGCACTGCGTTTCCGCGGTGATGGACGCCCACGAAGTCCGGCCATCCTCCACTCTGGAAGCCGTGGTGTCCGCGGACCAATGGGCGCGCGAAACGGCCGCCGCATTCCGCATGGAACCGTCATGACCCACTACTGAGGAACTCCGCCACCTGCGCGGCGAGCCATTCCTCCGCCTGCCATGGCACGCGATGCCCGGCACCCGGCGCGATGGCAAGCGTGGCTGTGGAAATTTCCGCCACGGCTCGCCGCGCCAATTCCAAAAACTTCGGATCGTTTCCCCCGGCCACCCAGAGCACGGGAATGGTGATTTCATGCAGGCGGGACCACAACGCTTGTTGGTTGCCGAGCGACCAATCGACGAAACTGCGCGCGATTTCCCGGCGGCGCATCGCGAGTGCTCCGGACGCTTGCGTCGTGCGGATGTCTGAGGATGCGAGCACCGGCTGCGCGTTCCATGCATCAAGAAACTCCTGCCAGTTCGCGGTGAGCGCCATCGATGCCCATGCGGCGTCCGCACTGCGCCTGGCCTCGCGCTCGGCGGGATTTTCCAATCCCGGATGCGCGGAAACGATCACCGCCGCCTGCCATGGATGCGGGTTTTCTAACAGAGCGTGCAGAGCCAAGCGCCCGCCCATCGAATAACCTAACAGCGCGCGCCGGCCACCACGAGAAACCTCGCCGCCGGCCTCCGCATTGAAGGCCGGGCCGAAGTCCGCCAAGGGCATTGGCGCGCATTCGAGGAAACGCCACAGGTCCACCGCACGCGTGCCGGTTTTCGCAGCGGCGAGACGTTTCGCAAAAGCGCGCCAGTCCGCCGCCATGCCCACCGCACCGTGCAGCAGCCAACACTCCATCGCGCCGGCCTCGCGGCGCTCATCGGCCACTTTCGGGCAACGGATCACTGCCCGCCAACTCCTTCCTGCAGCGGCCGCATGGCCTCTTCAAAGATCTGGCGCAATTCCGGGTGGTTGATGGCTCCAAACATGATTGCCACAAATGCGGCGATCATCAGCAGGACGAGCAGGATCATCAGCCAGAAAAGAATGGCCACCACCAACGGCACAAAAGCCGCGCCGATGGTTGCCACGCCCATGATTTCCGGGCCGAATTGTTGCGCGAGCAAAGCCGCCCCGAAGGCGAATCCGAAATTCCAGACGAATGGAAACAACACCGTCATCAGATAGAAACTGCGCCGCCGCGCGCCCGGCCAGCCACCCTCCTGGCTGAGCATCCCGGCAGACTCATCGCTCTGCGGCGGCTGATACGGATCCGCCGCAGGAGCCAGCGCTTCCTGCGGCTCCGCCGTAGCACGTTTTTCAAACAAATCCTCGATCTCGCCCGCCGGCTTCCAGTCGGCCATGCCCTGCGTCCAGACCATGTCGAGACGCGGATTGAGCCCGCCCTCGCGCGCCTTGCCCCTCAGCTCCGCCATCATCACCGGACCCTCCTGAACCCCGTCCCGTGTGAAAAACCAGGCGTCCTGCGTCGCTTCATTCATGAGCCCTGATTATTAAATGAGCCAAACTTTGTCAACCAGCGGGCTCGGCGGATTTCACGAAGTGATCATGGATGAAAACCACGCCCTCTGCTTGCAGCCGTTTTTGTTAGAAAGGGATGCGACAAGCGCCAGATCGCCTAGCGGATCGTCAGGTTGCCGACAAGGTGGTCAATGAGTGGCATGGCTCAAGCCACGCGGATCGCCGCAATCGCAGCGGCCATGTCCGTTGCGCGGAAGGTGGAGGAACCGGCGACCATCACGTTGGCCCCGGCGTGGAAACAAGGCGCGGCGGTGAGCGCATCGATGCCGCCGTCCACCTCGATATGATAGGACAGGTTTCGCGTCTCGCGGATCCGCGCGGCGGCTGCGATTTTTTCCAGCACCTCCGGCATGAAGGCCTGGCCGCCGAAACCCGGGACCACGGTCATGCAGAGCAGCAGGTCGATTTGATCGAGAAAAGGTTCCACCGCCGCGAGCGGCGTGGCGGGGTTGAGGGAAAGCCCCGCCTGCAGGCCGGCCGCGCGGATCCGGCGCAGGGTTTCCGCCACGTCGTGATCGGCCTCGACGTGCACGGTGATGAGATCCGAGCCGGCATCGATGAAGCGTTGCAGGTAATGATCGGGCCGCGAGATCATCAGATGGACGTCGAGGAATATGCCGCTGGCGCGGTTGACGGTTTCGACCATCGCGGGGCCGAACGAAATATTGTCCACGAAATGACCGTCCATCACATCGAGGTGCATCCAGTCCGCCCCGGCAGCGACAGCGCGGCGGACCTCATCGCCGGTTTTGGAAAAGTCCGCCGCAAGCAAAGAAGGGGCGATCACCCGGTCGCAAAATGATTTTTTATGACTCACGCGGCCGATTCGAACCACGAAGCCAACTGCTTGGCACGTAAAAACCTTCATGAAATCCGCGTGCATCGTCCGGCCTCATCCGCTACCCCCTCGGGCGTGGAGCACGACGCACCGATCATCGACTTGCACAGCGACGCCTATTTCATGGGCCAGGCACTGCGCGAGGCCCGCAAGGCCTTCGCTGCGGGAGAGGTCCCGGTCGGTGCCGTGGTGGTGCGTGAGGGGCGGATCATTTCCCGCGCATGGAATCAGGTGGAAACCCTCAAGGACGCCACCGCCCACGCGGAAATGCTGGCGCTGACCGCCGCGCAGGAATCACTGGGCGACTGGCGGTTGGAAAAATGCACGCTCTATGTGACCAAGGAGCCGTGCCCGATGTGCGCCGGCGCCATCGTCCACTGCCGGCCGGAGCGTGTGGTTTTCGGCTGTCCGGACCCGAAGGGCGGCGCGGCCGGCGGTTGGATCAACCTGCTTGAGGCCAACCCGCCGCTCAACCACCGCTGCGATGTGACTTCCGGCGTGCTCGGCGAGGAATGCGCGTTTCTCCTCCAAAGCTTCTTCCGCGAGGCCAGGGAGAGAAAAAAACTGGCGCGCGGAAATGAATAAACTGTAGCGGCGGTCTATGACCGTCGCTGGCTGGCCTTGAGGCCGAGATGCCATAGAAAATGCCAAGGAAGAAGCTCCGCGCTATTCTTTATCATCGACGCTCACAGAGCGCCGCTACAGGGCATTTCATTCGCATCGGCGTTCACAGAGCGCCGCTACAGGCGCTTGCAGTCCGCGCCTTGTCCCGTTAACACCCTGCCGTGGCCGCGAAAGCAAAACCCTCATCTCCTGGCACCGGAAATTTTTTCGCGGTGATCGGCAGCGATGAAGGCATGGTGCGCGAAAAGGCCCTCGAACTCTACAACCGCCTCACCGGCGGAGTGGACGACGGCTTCACCCACGAAACCATCGACGGCATCGCCGACAATTCGGACTCCGCTTTTGAAATCTGCTCGTCCACCGTCGAGGCCCTGCAAACCCTTCCCATGTTCGGCGGCGACAAGGTGGTCTGGCTGCGCAACGCCAATTTCCTCGGCGACAACGTGACCGGCCGCTCGCAACGCACCGAGGCCGGAGTCGAGCGCCTGCGCGTGGCTCTCGAAGGCGGCGTGCCGAATGGCGTGAAGTTTCTTCTCACCGCCCAAGGCGTGGACAAGCGCCGGGCATTTTGGAAATTCATCGAAAAAGCCGCCGAGGTGCAGGCCTACGACCGCATCGATACCAGCCGCGACGATTGGCAGGACCAGGTGGCCGCGCTGGTCACCCGCCGCGCGGCCGAGTTCGGCCTGGATTTCGAGCCCGACGCGCTGGCGATCTTTGTCATGCTCGCCGGCGAGCAATCGCAGCAAATCGGCAACGAACTGGAAAAACTCGACCTCTACCTCGGCCCCGAGCGCCGCACCATCACCGAGGACGACGTCAACGTGCTGGTCCCGCTCAGCCGCGCCGCAGTGGTTTTTGAAATCGGCAAGGCCATCCAGAACGGCAACGCCGGCCGCGCCATCCAACTCATCGACCAGCAACTCGAAGCCGACGAGTCCGCCATCGGCATCATGCGCGCCTCGATCATCGGCGTGGTGCGCAATCTCTACATGGCCAAGCTCATCGTCGGCACCTTCAAGACGCCCACCGGCAACTACCAGGCGTTTTCCGGCGCACTCAACCGGCTGCCGGAAAACGACCGCGCATGGCTGCCACAAAAAAAAGACGGCAGCGGCGTGAATGTTTTCCCCATCTTCCTCGCACTGCCAAACGCCGCTAATTTCGAGCTCGAAGGCCTGCAACAGATCATGGAGGCCACGCTCAACGCAGACCAGGCGCTAGTCACCACCGGCCTCGACCACCGCCTCATCCTCCACCGGCTGATCGTCGAAATCGCCTCCGCCCGCAAGGCCCCGGCAGTGCGAGGCCGCTAGCGGATGATCACGGACTTGTTTTCACCGCGGGTGGCTGGATTGGTATTGAACCAGTCCCTTCCTTTCATCGAGAGATCGGGGGAAACCCAGTCGAGAACGACATTGTCGGCCTGATCAACGATGCGGACCAGGCAGCCCTTGAGTGAATCCTTGTAGCGGTTGCCATAATCATAATTGACCATGTCGATCTGAATCGGAGTGGTCGTGACTTCCAGCGTGCGGTTGAATCCGAGTTCTTCATCCAGCTTGGCCTTGCCTTCGATCATGCGCAACTTCGTCGGGCCGGAGGAAGCTGAGTATTCACCATCGGCCGAGTTGCTGTAAAACACGCGGTAATGGATCGTGAGATTTGAAACTGAGTTCAGAGCGTCAAGGTAATTCCCGGCGGTTCAGGAAGCCAGGGTGCGTGCCGCGTGGGAATGCAGGACATCCCGGCCCCGGCAGCGCGCGGCTGTTGAGAGGGTTTCGCGCATGCCAGAAGGGGTGAGTGCGGCTATCGTGCCGCCTCCACTTCCGCCTCCACCTTGGCCGCGCGGCGCAGGCCCTGGGCGCTGGAGTGGCCGGTGACCTTGCGCGCCATCCAATCGAAGATGAGATAAAACACCGGCACCACGAAGAGGGTGAGAACCGTGGCGATGGTCATGCCGCCGACGACCACCAAGCCGAGCGGATTGCGGGTTTCGGCACCCGCGCCGGAGGCGATGGCCAGCGGCAGCGTGCCACCGATGGTGGAGATGGATGTCATCAGGATCGGGCGGAAACGCAAGGTAGTGGCTTCCCAAACGGCCTCGAAAGCCTCCTTGCCCTCGAGTTGCAACTGGTTGGCGAACTCAACGATGAGAATGCCGTTCTTCGCGATCAAGCCGATCAATAGGATCAGCCCGAATTGCGCGAAGAGATTGTTGGTCATCGGATCACCGAAGAAGCGCGTGCCATAAAGTGTGAGCACGCCGCCTGTCAGGGCGAGCGCCACGCCGGTGAAGATGGTCACCGGGTGGATCCAGCTCTCAAACTGCGCGGCGAGGATCAGGAAAGTGAACAAGAGCCCGAGAACGAACAGCATGAAAGTATCGCTGGCGCTGTCCACGTATTCGCGGGTCTCTCCGTCCCAGGCATGGCCATAACCCTCGGGCAGGATGTCGGGCAGGATGTCTTCGATGAAATCCACGCCGTCACCGATGGTTGAGCCGGGTGCGAGGCGCGCCTTGATCGAAATCGAGCGCAGGCGGTTGAAGTGCGGGTATTCCTCCGGGGTGATGGTTTCCCGGTGGGTGACGACGTTGGAGAGCTGGACGAGACCACCCTTGTCGGAGCGCACATAGACTTTGCCAAGGTCTGAGGGAGAGAGCCGCGCGGCATCCTCGATCTGCAGGATGACATCATATTGCCGTCCGCCCTGTTTGTATTCCGTCACCTGGCGTCCGCCGAAGAGCGACTCAAGTGTGGTGGCGATGCGCGAGACCGGCACGCCGAGGTCTGCGGCGCGCGCACGGTCGATGGTCACATCGAGCTGCGGCTTGTCGGTTTTCGGTTCGGCGCGGGCACCGATGAAGATGCCGCTCCCGCGCATTTTTCCGAGCACGGTGTCGCCGTAGCCAAGCAGGCGGTCGAAGTCGTTGCCCTGCAGCACGAGTTCGAAACTCTCGCTCAAGCGGCGGCCGCCGAGCGGGTTGGGAATGATGGCGAAGGAGAGTCCGCCGGTGACTTCATCACCATAGGCCGCGTTGACCCCGTTGACGATTTCCTGGGTCGAACGTTCGCGCTCTTCCCACGGCTTGAGGGTCGAGAAAACCAGACCCGTGTTGCCCGAGCCCGGGCCACCACGGCCGAAGGCGGTGGCCGAGAAGTAACGTTCCAATTCAGGATTGCGGCTGATGATGTCCGTCATCATGCGCACATATTGGAACGAGTAATCCGGATGCGAGCCGAGCGGACCATTGAAGATGGAGATGAAACTTCCGCGATCCTCCAGCGGCGTGAGCTCGCGTTGCAGACCTTTGTAGGCCATCGGTGCGAGCGCCACAAAACCGGCGGATAGAAGAATGATGACCGGCCACGCCTTGAGTGAAACGTGCAGCAGCCGCCCGAACACCTTGTTGATGAATTCGAAGCCAGGTTCGGTGACGCGGTAAATCCAGCCGTGCGGCGCATGGCCGGTCTTGGGATCGTATCCCTTGAGCAGCAGCGAGCACAGCATCGGCGTCACGGTCAGGGAAACCACCGATGAAACGAGCACCGACACCGCGAGAGATACGCCGAACTCGTAGAACAGTCGTCCGGTGGAACCGGATTGGAAAGCCACCGGCAGGAACACGGCGGCCAGAGTGAGCGTGGAGGCGATGATCGCGAAGGCCACCTGCCGCGAGCCGAGCACCGACGCCTGGATCCGGGTTTCTCCGCCCTCGATGCGGCGGTAGATGTTTTCCAACATCACGATCGCGTCGTCCACCACCAGGCCGATGGCCAGCACGAAGGCGAGCAGCGTGAGGATGTTGATGGAGAATCCGAGCGCCGCGATCACCGCGAAGGAGCCGATGATGGAAATCGGGATGGCGGTGATGGGAATGACCACCGCACGCCAGTCGCGCAGGAAAATGAAGATCACCGCGATGACGATGCAGAATGCGATGAAGAAGGTTTCAAACACCTCGTCCACCGAGCGTTGCACGAATACCGAGCTGTCGTAGCCGACGCGCACGTCGATGCCATCCGGCAGGTCTGCCTTGATCACCGGGATCAGGCCTTTCACGCCGTTGGCGACATCTAACAGGTTGGATTTCGACTGCCGCACCACGCCGAGGCCGACGGTGGGTCTGCCGTTGAAAAACGTGCGGGTGCGGTAGTCCTCGGAGCCGAGTTCGGCGCGGCCGACGTCCCTGAGCTTGATCTGGCTGTTGCCGCGGGTGGCGATGATGAGTTCCTCGAAAGCCTCGGCATCGGCCAGCTCGCCCTGGGTGCGCACGGTGAATTCACGGGCGAACGACTCGATGCGGCCGCCGGGCACGTCCACGTTTTGCTCGCGCAGCGCGTTTTCCACATCCGTGGCGGTGAGTTCGTAAGAGGCGAGTTTTTCGGGATCGAGCCAAAGGCGCATCGCATAACGTCGCTCACCGCCGATGAAGATGGTGCCTACGCCGGGCACCGTCTGAATGCGTTGCTTGGCGATGCGGTCCACCAGATCGGTGAGCTCGGTGCGGGAATAGCTGCCGGAGGTGAAGGTCATCCACAACACCGGCTGGGCGTCGGCCTCCTCCTTGGCGATGATCGGTTCGTCCACCTCGTCGGGCAAGCGGTCGCGCGCGCGGCTCACGCGGTCGCGCACGTCGTTGGCCGCCTCGTCGGGGTCGCGGTCCAACACGAACTCCATGGTGATGCGCGAGACCTGCTCCTGCGACGAGGATTTCATCACGCGGATGCCGTCGATGGCGGAGAGCTGTTCCTCAAGCGGCTCGGTGATGCGGCTTTCGACCACCTCCGCCGACGCACCGCGGTAAATCGTGGTCACCGAAACCGTCGGCAGGTCGGTATCCGGATATTCGCGCACCGGCAATCGCTCGAAGGACAGCAGGCCTAACAGAATCACGATCAGCGCGCCGACGATGGTCAGCACCGGGCGCTTGATGGATGTGTCGGAAATGATCATGGAGAATCAGGGATTTGAAATTTCAAATTTGAGATCATTTCAAATCCCGGTCCGTCTCTGACGGCTTGCCGGGTGTGACGACGGGATCGACGGGCTTGAGTTTCATGCCGGGAAATAGAATCAGGCCGCCGACGCCGGCGGAGACGATCTTGTCGCCGGGCTTGACGGGCGGGCCGACAGGAGTGACCTGCACGTAGCCGGGGCTGCGGATGCCGGTTTTCACGGGCACGAACTCGGCGATGGTTGCGCCGTCTTTTTCCTTCGGCATGACCAGCACGGTGCCGCGCGGCGAGCTGAGGATGGCGGTTTCGGGAACCACGAGCGCATCCTCCACCGTGCGCAGCACCAGCGTGATGTTGGCGAACATGCCGGGCTTGAGATAGGCCGGCGGATCATTGACATATCCCTTCACCAGCGTGGAGCGAGTGCCTTCATCGATGCGCGGTGAGACGAAATACACCTCGCCGGTGACGTCCTCTTCCGGACCGGATGTGGCGGCGCGCAGGATGAAGGTGCCACCCGGTTTCAAATTCGGCAGATAGCGCTCCGGCACCTGCATTTCCACCTTGAGGCGGCTCAGGTCATCGACTGTGGTGATGATCGATTGCGAAGTGACGTAATCGCCCACCGAGAGCGAACGGCCGCCCGCAGTGCCATCGAAGGGCGCGGTGACGGATGACTTGGCGAGCCGCACTTCCAGCAGGTCGATCGCGGCGCGCAGCCGCGCGTGATCGGCGATGGCGGCGTCCACCTCGAGCTTGGAGACGGCGTCGTCCTCTAACAAAAGCTGGTTGCGCTGCAAATTCTGTTCGGCGAGTTGGAAGCTCGCGCGGGTTTCGGCGAGCTGGGCTTCGAGTTCGCGGGTGTCGAGCTTGACGAGCGTATCGCCCTTGCGCAGCACGCTGCCTTCCTCAAACGAGACCGCGGTGATGTTACCGGGGATTTCCGGCCGCAACTCCGCGCTTTCATTGGCCGCGATGCTGCCGACCAAGCCCACGGATTCCTCAAGTTTCATCACCGTGATTTCCATCACTTCGACGGGTTGTTCGCGGTTCATCATGTCCGGCGGACCGCCCCCGGCATCTGCGTCATTCTTCTTGCAGGCGGCAAGACAGAAGACTGTGAGACAGAAGACAGAAGATCGGAATACAGATGACGAACGCGATATACCGTCTGCTGAATTGCATATGTTAAGTGAATTCTTCATCTTCTGTCTTCTGTCTTCTGTCTTGAAGTCTTTTGTCTTGCTACCATTCCCCCCCCACCGCCTTGGCGAGGGCTACGGCAATGGCGAGGCGTTCGGCGCGGATTGCGTTGGCGCCGCGCTCGGCATCGAGGCGGGTGCGCTCGGCGTCCACCACGTCGAGGAAACTGACGAGACCCTGGTTGAATCGTTTCACCGAGAGATCGAAAGTCTTGCGCGCGGCGGTGAGCGCCTGGTCCTGCGCGGTCTGCCGGCGTTCGAGAATTGCGGCTGCCTGCAGCGCGTTTTCCGCCTCGCGCAGCGCTTCTAGAACGGTCTGTCGGTAATCCGCACTGGCCGCCTCATGTGCGGCAACGGTCGCACGGCGCTGGGCTTGCAGAAAACGCAGGTTGGTCAGTGGCTCGAACGCGCTGATGCCCAGCGACCACACCAACGAGGATGCGCTGAACAGATCCTCGATGGTGGTGGCATCCAGACCGGTGGAAGCATCAATCGCGATGGTCGGAAAATACGCGGCGGTCGCCACGCCGATCTCGGCATTGGCTGCGGCCACGTTGCGCTCGGCGGCACGGATATCCGGACGCTGACGCAAAAGGTCGGAAGGTATGGAAACCGGAACCGTTGGAGGTTTCGGCAGATCGGTTTTCTCCGGCACGCCGGAACCGGCCGCGCCCGCGCCCGTTAGAACGGCGAGCGCGTTGACGAGTTCCGAGCGCGATTGATCGAGCTGGATGCGGTCGGCCTCGGCGGTCGCCAGCTCGGTCTCGGCGCGGGCGAGGTCGAGGCCGCTGATCGATCCCGCGTCGCGGCGTTTGGTGAGCAGGTCGAAGGCCTTGCTGCGGATCTCCAGGGTGCGGGCGAGCACCGCGCGGTCCGCATCCACGGCACGCAGCGCCCAGTAGGTTTGCGCGATCTCGGCGGCGACGGTGAGGCGCAGAGCGGTGAACAACTCGTTGGTTGCGGATTCATTGGCCGTGGCACCCTCCACCTGTCGGCGCACCTTGCCCCAGGTGTCGATCTCATAGCGGAGGTCCACCGGCACGGCGAAATTGTTGATCAGGCTGGACCCGCCGCCGGGGCCGCGGAAACGGAACTTGGTGCGCTCCGCGGAGGCACCCATGTCCATCTTCGGGAAATATCGCGAGCGGGCCATTTTGCTGAACTCGCGCGCCTCGCGAACCCGCGCCGCCGCCGCGGCGATCTCCTGGTTTTCCGCGAGCCCTCGGTCCACCAGCGAGTTGAGCGTGGAGTCGCCGAACAAGCGCCACCACGCGCGGGGCTGCGGCTGCGAATCCGGAAAACCGCGTTTCCAACTCACTCCGCCTTGCGAGAAAGAGGCCGGCAGTTTCATCGCCGGTGTTTCATGATCCGGCCCCACCGGCGCGCAGGCTGCCAGCGCCAGGAATGGCAGGCAGCGGCTGATGAAACACGGGCTCGGCATGGCGGCGGATATTCAAGCGTGATTTTTCTTGCGTGCAAGTGATTACTTGCAAAATCTCGCCGGCGTGAGCACGCAATCCGCCAAAACCCCGGCCGCCGAAGGCCATGGCACCCGCCAGCGGCTGATCGAGGCGGCACAGGCGGAATTCGGCGAGCGCGGCATCGAGGCGGCGACCACCCGCGGCATCGCCGAGCGCGCGGGCTGCAACGAGGTCACCTTGTTCCGGCATTTCGAATCCAAGCAGAAGCTGCTGGCGGCGGTGGTGCAGGAAACTTCCGGCGTGTTTCTTGCCGAATGCGAGTGTCACGGCACTTTGAGCGGCGATCCGCGCAAGGACCTGCTGCGCTTCGCGCGGATTTACAACGACGCGATCGAGCGCTGCGAGGGCATGATGCGCGCGCTCATCGGCGAGGGCCGCCGCCGCCCGACGCTGGTGAAGGAACTCATCGGCGACGTGCTGGAGCCCTTCCACCGCAGCATCGCCAACTACCTGGATCGTTGCAAAAAAGACGGCATCGTGCGCCGGCGGCTCGATGGCATGGCCTTTGCCGAGATTTTCACCTCGTCGTTGATGGGCGGCCTGCTGCGACGCAGCTCAGGCTTATCAAAGCTTGATCGAGACGCATGGATTCGCGAAACCGTCAACCTGCTGGTGCGCGGCATTTCACCATGAGAAACGCCGCAAAGGCAGTAGCGAAAGCCAGGTATCATCCCGAGCCATGATCCGCCGCCTTTTTGTTTTCCTGCTGCTGTCATTGATTCCGCTCGCCGCGCGCGAACCGCTCGACCGGCCGAACGTGGTGGTCATTTTTCTGGATGATGCCGGATACGGCGACTTCTCACACAATGGCAACCCGGTGATCGAAACACCGGTCATTTCGCGGCTGGCGGCGGAAGGGGTTTCCTTCACTCAGTTTCATGTCACCTCGCCGGCATGCAGCGCTTCGCGATACTCGCTGATGACTGGGAGGTATCCAGGGCGTTCGGGTTTCGGCGGCTGGGTGCTCGCGCCCCAAAGCCCGCAACACTTGCGGATGGAGGAAACCACGCTGGCAGATGGTTTCAAGTCGCGCGGCTATGCAACCGGCATGATTGGCAAATGGCATCTCGGAAACCCGAACGACGAAAACGGGATGAGCGCCGCTGCCTGGCCGCTGGCGCATGGATTCGACGAATGGGTCGGCACCAATGTTTCGCATGACTTCCCGGACTCGCTGTTGGTGACCAGCGACCCCGCAGGCAGTGATCCGATTCCAGGCTACCGCACACTGGCCCGCAAGCTGACCACCGACAAGGTGGCCTCCACCTCGCTCACGGGGCGCTATGCGCAGGCGGCGGTGGATTTCATCGGGCGCCACCGCGAGCAGCCGTTCTTTTTGTATCTCGCCCACAACCAGCCGCACCTCGCTCTGTTCGCCGATGAGAAATTCAGCGGCCGTTCCAAGCGCGGGCTTCTTGGCGACGTGATGGCCGAGATCGACGACTCGGTCGGGCAAATCCTCGCCGCGCTCGAGAAACACGGACTTGCATCCAACACATTGCTCTTCTTCTCATCGGACAACGGCCCATGGCTCAAATACCAGGACGCCGCCGACAGCCCGCGCTATGGCGAGGCCCGGCTGCACGTCGGCTATGCCCATCCGTTTCGCGATGGCAAGGGATCGAACTTCGAGGGCGGCCACCGCGTGCCCGGCATTTTCCATTGGCCGGGCGTGCTGCCCGCCAAGCGCCAACTCGAGCCCGCCAGCACGCTCGACCTGCTGCCCACGCTCTTCGCCCTGGCGGGTGTGGAAGCGCCCGGCGAAATCGATGGGCGCGATATCCGTCCGCTCTTGGATCCGCAGCGTTATCCCGGCGAGGTTCCGCTGTTTTCGATGCTTTATTCAAACGCGCACAACCAGCCGAACGCCATTCGCGAAGGACCTTGGAAACTCCACACCCGCATCATCAGCCAGATCGGCCTGCCCAAGGATCTCAAGGCCAGCCCGGAAGCACCGCTCTTGTTTCAAGTCGAGCACGATCTCGGTGAACGCATCGACCGCGCCGCAGAACAACCCGAAATCACCGCCCGCCTGTTAGAGAAGCTCCGTGCGGCGCCGGAAACGATGGATCAATGAATGCCCGTGCGACAAAATCCCGATGCGGTCACCGGCTGGTGTGGGCCATGGCGATGCTCGTCGCGCTCACCGAGCGGCAGAACCTCGTCGCCGGCCTCCGCCCGGGCGGGACCGATGTGGAATTCGACAAGGGCAGGGTGCCATCCATGTTTGCGATATCACAGCGGGCGTCAGTGAGAAATATGCCAACATTCTCTGGGCGCACCCGCAGCCGCGCCATCCGCACCCGCAGTTTTCCGCGGACGACAAGCATCTGGCCTTTGTCACTGGAGCAGGTGAAAAAGACGCCTTCACGCGCATCGCAGTGATGCGTGTGGGACAACAACCTCACTGAGGCCGGCATCCTATCCGGCATGGCCTGGCACGAACAAGACAACGGCAAACGCCCCGCCTTCCTCTTCAAACTCAATGGCTGGAGCTGCGAGCGGCGCGTGGCATCCTCCGCAATCCGGCGGCGGTCTTCGGCGGCTTCGAGATGGGCCGCTTCGCGCCATTCGGCCATCGCGTTTTCACGCAGCGGGCCGTAGCCGGCGACGAAGTCGAGCGTGGCGGTCAGATCACCGAGACGTGGATTGGGAACGAAGCGTCCAATGCCACCCAGAAACGGGAAGCCGGAGCTTGCGACAGTGGCCTGCACCCGGGATTCGATCAGCGCGAAGGCTTGGAGCGCGTCGAGCGGGAGGAGCCGTTTGTGACCAAGCTGGATGAGCCGGTCGGAGATCTCCGAGACGGCACTTCGTCGGTAGCGCGGCCAGCGTCAGCAAAACGAGCCGGCCTGATATCAGTTTCCCGGATGCCCGCATCCCGCAACCACTCGCGGCTCTTCCGACGCGGTGGTCGGGAAACCTCGCGTGGGAGCCATCAATGCAGCCGGACTGTTTTGAGGAACCGGAAAAACTTCGGTGCGGGAAAGCCGGTAAAACGCCCTTGCCGACGGTGGTGCGGGATCCGTCCAAACCTGGATGCCGCCATTGCCCGCGGCGGTGGCATTGCCGTCCGGAAATAAGATTAGGTTGCTCCCCCGCTGCACCTTGTAGTCAAAGAATGACGATGAGTTCCAACTGAAGGATGCTCCCGCCGGGCCAAATCCCGCGGGTTTGAGCATGAGCTGCGGTGAAATTTGCCAGCCGATGTCCACAAATGCCGCAAGATCCAAATCGCTGGCGACCACGAGGTTTGAGTTATCATCCATCAAGGTTGGCAGCATGAGCACCTGACGGGTGGTGCCGTGTGTTACGTTGAACGAACCGAAGGACCTGCTCGTGGTTCCGGCCCCGCCAAAATGGCCGGTTCCCGACAGCGGCGGGTTTGAACCGTAAGAGCGGGTTGACGCGCCGCCTGTGAACAGCGTGGAGTAAATCTTGTTCAACCATGAATCGGACGTGCCGATGCCAAGCACATGCCCCATTTCATGCAGTGCGATCGAAATAAAATCCGTGCCGCTTGAGTTCTGGCTTTGAGAGAAGTTCCACGTCGAGTCGATATCGAATGCAATGGAGCCGCCCCATGGCGCGAAATCGGTTCTTAGCGCCGCGGTTTCGATGGCCGCACCCGCACTGCCCCGCCCCCGCAGCAAGGGAAACCATCCGGCGTTTGCTGATGATCCGCTCCACCCGCCGGGGCCTGCCACACCTACAGTGCTCACGCCGAGGTCACGCGCTCCCACATAAACGATGATGGTGTTGGCCGGGACAACCAGGTTTGGAATATTGATCGTCGATCCGGTCGCAGGGTGCCGCGGTATGGCGGTCCAAGAGCAGCCGGGATATTCCGCGGCATCAATTCGCAGCAGGTTGTCCTGGATCAGGTTTCCATAGAACTTCGCCACCGCTTCAATCGCATCGCGTTTCGCCTGGGTGTTGAAAAAATCCGACGTGTCGTAGGTGTAATCGATCTGGATCGTCAGCGCATGAACATGGCAATGGATCGAAATCGTCAGGAGTGAAATGAATTTCATGCCGCAAGGTTGACGTCGGGAGAAATTACCGACGTCTTCATGTCTGGTCAATCCAACGGACATGATCATCGGGATGTCCACGATCACGCAATACCTCAGTGGCCGGAAAAGGGATAAGTTGTTCCTGTTGCCACGAGCTACCTACCCCCCAAGGAAATCGCTGACAACATCCCCCCCGGAACAGGCAACAAACCGCAACGGTCTCGCCGATTTCGCCGGACGGGAAACTTTCCACTTCCCATCAAGATGGGGTGATTCGTGATTGACCTGATCGAAGAATCGGAGTGTCGACCCTCCTTGAGCATCCGTAGGCTCTGCCATGCGTGTCGGAATTTTCGTTGACGCCCGGAACACGCCGGATAGAAGTGTGCACACTTGAACTGCGGCCGTGCCCATGCACCGTCCGCCCGTTTTCAAAACCAACCCATCCCGATCCACCCATGAAACTGCAGAACAAAACCGCCATTGTCACCGGTGCCGCGCACGGCATCGGCAAAGCCATCGCCATCAAATTCGCCGAAGAGGGCGCGGACGTCGCGATTTTCGACATCAACCTGCCGAAGGCCGAGGAAGTGGCGGCGACCATCCGCGCGATGGGCCGCAAGGCGCTGGCCGTGGAGTGCGACGTGGGGGACTCCCAACAAGTCGCCAAGGCCTTCGAGCAAGCCATCGCCGCGCTGGGCGGCGTGGATATCCACGTCAACAATACCGGCGTGATCCGCTTTTCCAAAGTGGTCGATACGCCGGAGGAGGACTGGGATTTGATCATCCGTACCAATCTGAAAAGCGTTTTCCTGTGCTCGCAGCAGGCGGCGCGGCAGAT
>CAXNHR010000025.1:0-21704 GCA_964202135.1 Luteolibacter sp.
CCCGTGCCATTCCCGCGGGTGGTGGAAGAGGCGTTCCACCAACACGAGGCGGTGGTCCTGCCCGCCGTGCCCTCGATGTGGCGGGCCTGGCAGCGCGCCGGGATTCTAACAAACGCACCCATCCGGCTGGCCATCTCGGCCGGAGCTCCACTCGCACTCGCACTTGAACGCCAGATCTTCGAGGAATCCGGCCTCAAAATCCATAACTTCTACGGTGCCAGCGAATGCGGCGGCATCGCTTTCGACTCGACCGACACGCCGCGCGAGTCCGCGGAGATCCTCGGCTCGCCACTGCCCGGCGTGTCTGTCGGGTTCGGCCGCCATGGCCGCCTGCAAGTCACCAGCGATGCCGTGGCCACCTGCTACGATGCGCCGCGCGGCGATGACTTGTTGGAAAACGGGGTTTATCTCACACGCGATCTCGGTTTCACCAATGAAGGCGGAATCATCCATCTAACAGGAACCACCGGCGGCGCGATCAACGTCGCGGGCCGGAAGATCAGCCCGGCGAAGGTGGAAGCTGCAATCATGGCCACCGGCCAGGTGCTGCGGGTGAGAGTGCTGGGCATTCCCAGCAGCGATCCGGAACGCTTCGAGGAAATCGTCGCCCAGGTGGAAGTCCACCCCGGAGTGACACCCGCCGCGCTGAAATCCGCCGTCGCGAAGCATTTGCAAGTTTGGGAAATCCCGCGTCATTGGACATTCGGAGGTTACACGAGCCCGTAGGCTTGCTTGAGCTATCCACGCATAGACCGCCGCGCGGCGTTCCAGCACTCGATGAATCCGCTGGAAAAATCCTCCGGCCGCGCGGCCAGCCATGACTCGATCTCGGCCAGAGGAAACCATGCGGCGGCGGAAACCTCGGCCGCCGGGAATCTAACAGATCCGTGATGGCTCATGCGGTAAAGCCGGACATGCTCCCAGCCGGTCGCCTCATTCGGCGCGATGCGTGCGATTTCCTCCGGCGGTGTTTCCGCCTGAATGCCCATTTCCTCGTCGAGTTCGCGGAGGACGGCGGTGGTGTAATCCTCGCCGGCATCGAGATGCCCGGAAACGCTGGAGCCCCACACGCCGGGATGCACGTCCTTGAACATCGAACGCTGTTGCAGGAGCAAGTCGCCGCGCTTGTTGTAAATGAACACATGCACCGCCCGGTGAAGGAGATTGCCGGCATGGACCTCGTCGCGCGTCTTCCGCCCGATCACCACGTCATTTACATCCACCACATCGAAGATCTCAGCGGATTTCTGCGGCAGGTCTTTGAGCGGATGCACATCGCAGGCTCGGGTGAGATCGACCCATTGTTCGAGCGTGAGCTCCTCCGCCCGGACGGTCACCGGAACCTTCAAATTTGCCGCAATTTCCTGCCATGGAGTGCCCGCGGGCAATTGCTTGCCGAGCTGCTTGCGGCGCTGGGCGAAACCGCGGCGGATCAATTCATCAAACAAGCGCCGGTCGAATGCGGGCAAACCCGATGTCCGCGGGCGCAGAACGGCCACCGCCGAATCGATCTTCGGACGCGGATGAAACGCCTCGGGCGGCACCGTGCGTTGCGGCTCCACCACCCAGTCCGCCTGCGTCCGCAGCGAGAGTATGCCATAATCCTTGGTGCCGGGTTTCGCCGCAAGACGCTCGATCACCTCCTTCTGTAACATCACCACCGCCCGCTCGAAGGGATGCGGCCGGGTTAAAAGATTTTTCAAAATCGCGCCGCCGCACGAATAGGGCAGGTTTCCCAAAAACTTCACCGGCCGGTGTTTGAAAAGCGTGCGG
Source organism: Luteolibacter sp. (assembly GCA_964202135.1). GTDB lineage: Bacteria > Verrucomicrobiota > Verrucomicrobiia > Verrucomicrobiales > Akkermansiaceae > Luteolibacter. The sequence continues at coordinate 1,774 of CAXNHR010000025.1, forward strand.
ACGTCGAACTTCACCCCGTCGGCATGATGGACCTCCACGGTTGGTTTATCGCGGAAGCGCTCTGTGAGAGCGGCGGCGAGCCGGGCGTCAAACTCGATCAGGATCAAGCGGCGCACCTTGCCGGCCAGATGCTCGCTCAGCGAGCCGGTGCCGGGCCCCACCTCGACGACGGCGTCTTCTGCGCAAACATCGAGTTGGGAAACGATCCAGCGCGCCATGTTGGGATCGATGAGGAAATTCTGGCCGAGTTGTTTGCTCGGCAAAACGCCCGCGCGATCCAGCACCTCCTTGATTTCCCGACCTGTCATGGCCGGCATTCATGCCCCATCGCGGCCCGCGGCGCAACCCCGTGCATTCGCCGCACTTATCAAGTTGTGAAAGCGACGGCTCTGCGCAAGAATCCGGCCATGCCTCAGGACGTCACCTCCCTTCTCCAGCAGCTCGTGCGCATCCCATCGGTCAATCCGGACAACGATCCGGGCACCGCCCATACCGGCGAGGAAACGCTCGCGGTCTTTCTAACAGGTTGGCTGGAATCCATCGGCGCACAGGTCACCACCGAGGAGATCCGCCCCGGTCGGCCGAACCTGATCGCGCGCTTCGCCCCGTGCGACGGCCGCCCGCGCATTCTGTTAGGTCCGCACCTCGATACCGTGGGCGTCGGCGGCATGACCATCGATCCCTTCGGCGGAGAGATCCGCGACGGCCGCTTGTGGGGCCGCGGCGCGTGCGACACCAAGGGCCCGATGGCCGCCATGTTGTGGGCGCTGCATGAAAATCGCGAGCTTCTCGCCAATCTGCCCGTGGCGGTGGATTTCGTGGGTTTCATGGGCGAGGAATCCGGACAGTGGGGATCGCGGGATTTCGCCAAAAACCATGCGCATGAGTATGTCTTCGCGATCATCGGCGAGCCGACCTCGATGGACATCGTCCACACCACCAAAGGCTCGTTGTGGGCCACTCTGCGCGCCAGCGGCCGCGCCGCGCACAGCTCGATGCCGGAGCGCGGAGAAAACGCGATTCTCAAGCTCACCCGCGCACTCGACCGGATCGACTGCCACCTCGGCGCACAGCTCGCCGACTTCACTCATTCCCTGCTCGGCCGCTCCACGCTCAACATCGGCGTGATTCGCGGCGGCTCGCGGCCGAACATTGTGCCCGATCTTGCCGAGGCCGAAATCGACATCCGCATCACGCCCTCGCTGATGGCCGCCGGTGGCGCGCTCAGACTGCTGCGAGAAACCATCGACTGCCACGAACTGCCGCTTGAGATCATCAATCCGCACGAAAACCCGCCGATGGAAACACCCGCCGATCACCCGATGATCCGGCGTTTGCTGGAAACCAGCCCATCCATTCAAACCACCGGCGCGCCGTGGTTTTCGGATGCCGCCCATCTCTCGAATGGCGGCGTGCCCTCGATATGCATCGGGCCGGGCGTGATCGATCAGGCGCATACGGCCGACGAGTTCATCGAACTCGCAGCCTTGCAAGAAGGTGCGGATTTCTTCACCCGCTTCATCCACGGACTGGCGGATTAGGCGATTTGAGTCTCGCCGTTCGGACCTTGGGTGACCTGCACGATGCGCAGCGGCAGGCGCACCAGGATTTCGTCATCGCAGCCGATATCGATCGAGTAAATGCCAGCATCCGGGAAACGCAGGCCTTGCAGGTTCATTACGATGTTGCGGGTCACGAACGGTGCGTTCTTGGGCAGTTGCACATCAAACTCCGGCTTGATCGGCATGTTGTTCGGGTCCAGCGACTCGCCGTCCTCGTTGATGATGTTGATCGAGAGCTTGTGGCGGCCGGCGTCTTCCTGGGTGAAGCAAAAGCGCATGGCCAGCGCACAGGACGGATGGACGACCGGCAGGGCGCGGGCGGCCAAGGTATCGAAAGTTCCGGTGATGACGAGCTTGCCGTTGTAGTCGGCCGCGTAGTCGCAAAGAGTGGCGATTTGAATGTCCATAATGGAAATGTGGGAATGTAATTCAATAAAGCGCCCGCAGAATCCCTGCGGGCAAGCGCCATCTCTCTGAGGCGATCCGCGTGTGCCGTAAAGCGCAAACCGACCTAACAGGAAAACTTCCTCAAAATGTCGCGACTTGGTCTATTTTACGGGGTTTTCGCAAGTTGTTCACAATGCGTCTCGCACCCACATTTCCGGCAAGTCTTTGAAAATCCGCGCATTTTCCAGAATTCGGACGCCTCGCATAAATTGCTTTCGGTGATGCTGTGAACAAGCTGCCAGCAAGTGGTCGGCATTTGTCAGCAACCCGGAATTACTATCTTAAACGATTGATTTGTAACAACCTGAAAACCAATCAATCGTTTGAATTTTTTGATTCATTAAAGTTTTCAACAACCCATTCAGAACAGTAATAAGAGACATTCCATCTGGATTCGTCGTCACAAAACAAAATGCGCAAAGGTGCGCGGATCCGAGGTTTTCCCGGGAAAAAGCCGCTTTTCCCAAGTTATTCACAATGCCTTTTCATTCAGCATTTTTGACCAAAGTCATCACGCACTCCAGATGGCGAGTGTGCGGGAAGAGATCGAAGGGCTGCACGTTTTCGAGCTGATAGCCGCCATGGCCAAGCAGCTTGAGATCGCGCACTTGAGTCGCTGGATCGCAGGAAACATAGACCAGCCGCGCGGGACCGTAGGCCAGCAACTGGTCGATGAATTCCGGCGTGCAACCCTTGCGTGGTGGATCGATGACGAGTGCCGTTTCTTGTGCCGGGAAGTTGATTTCCGCAAAAATGTGCTCGGCCGGAGCGGTGAGGAAAGTGGCGTTGGCGATCTGGTTGGCGGCGGCGTTCTTGCGCGCCCATTCGCAGGAGGTCTCCGAAACCTCCACGCCCGCCACTTTTTCAAAATGCCGGGCGAGGGTGAGCGCGAACAATCCGGAGCCACAGTAGGCGTCCACCAGGAAACGCGCGCCGCCGGACGATGCCTGCCGCGCCACGTGACCGGTGAAGGCCGGCAGGATGAACGGGTTGTTCTGGAAAAAATCCCCCGCCAGAAACTGAAACGTTAGATCCCCCACCCGCTCGCTGGCGGTGGCCTTGAAATCGCTTTCCACCCGGCCGCCGGTGGCACGCATCAACACCGTGGAACCACGCTTGAAAGTGTTCGCCTTCGCCCGGATGCCGGAGCGGATTTCCGGCAACGCGGCATTGATTTCATCCATCGCGATCAAGCACTGCGGCACATCCACGATCTTGAAGCGCTGGCCATTCGCCAGAAAACCGATCGGCCCGATCACCCCGTCGCGCGGCCCGTCGAAATGCGGGGTGATCTTCGAGCGGTAATGCCAGGTTTGGTCGGTGGACAAACAGGGATTCACCGGAAACTCGATGCCCGCCATGTGTTTCATCAACTCCCCGACCTGGCGGGTTTTCCATTCAAGTTGTTTGCGGTAATCGAGATGCTGGTATTGGCAGCCGCCGCATTCGCCGAACAAGGGACAGCGCGGCTCCACGCGATCCGGCGATGGCACCAGCACGTCCAACAAATCGGCATGCGAACAGTTCTTGTCGTTGCGATAAACGCGCGCCCTGATCTTTTCCCCCGGCAGCGAGAAGGGCACGAAGACCACCCATCCGTCCACCCGGCCGATGCCGGAGCCCAGATTCGTGAGCGAGTCGATCGTCAGTTCGATTTCCTGATGGTAATCAAACGGGACGGGGACGAATTTTTTCGGCGGACGCTGGTGCATGGGGACGGGTGCGGAGATTGCCCGCGGGTCGCGCGCCGGGCAAACGATTTCAGCGTCCCAGCGCGTGCAGCCCCTTGACCGCCTGCCACGCGGCGTCCACGTCATGCACTCGGAACATCTGCGCCCCTCGTTCCATGGCGGCGGCGATGCAGGCGATCGTCCCCGCGTCGCGCTCGCGGGGATCGGGCAGGCCTAACACTTCGCCGATCACCGTTTTGCGCGAGACCGGCACCAACACTGGTCGGCCGAATTTTTGCAGACGCGCGAGTTCGCGATAGACGGTGAGATTGTCATCGCGCTGCTTCGCAAAATCGATGCCCGGATCCAACAGCACCGCCGCCTCCGGCAGACCGGCCTGCGTGGCAAGCGCGAGTTTTTCCTCGAAAAACCGCTCCATCGCTCCCATCACATCCGGCCATTGCTGGTGCGCGTGCGGAATCTTGGGCTCGCCGACGCTGTGCATGATGAGCAGGGCCGCCCCGTGATCCGCGCAAAACCGGGCGTTGCGGTCATCCGGCAGCGCTCCCATGTCGTTGATCAATTCCACTTTTCCCATCCGCAACACGGCTTCCACCACTGCCGGCCGCCAGGTGTTTGAGGAGAGGATCGGCGGCCAGACCTGCGCCCCATCGCGAGGCTCCAAGTCCTGCCAGACTTCATCCCAGCGCTCCACAAATCCCGCAAAACGCCGGATTTCCTCCGCCTCCGGCACCGCCTCGCGGTTCGTCCGGGCACTCTCCGCGCCCACGTCGAGCACATCCGCCCCGGCGCGTGCCTGGCAGCGCGCCTGCGCCAGTGCGACATTGAAATCCAGCGTCCCATCGCCGGAAAACGAATCGTCGTTTACGTTGACGATGCCCATCACCAGTGGACGCCGGGGAAACACGATCTCACGCTCGGGCAACTTCAACCGCATGCATGGCTGTTAAACACCAATCCCGGCATTGGAAACCCAATTACCCTAAAAAAAATGGCCGCCGGGGGTCCCTCCCCGGCGGCCAAAGCTATCTTGCCCACATCCACACCCATGGACTTCGGCAGACAACTGTGCTGTTACACCCTTACAAGAAGCGCGGTTTCCCGTCGCTTACGTGGATTGAGACCTTCAACATTTATGAATGTTCAAAGAATTTTAAAAATTTATCTTAGGGGTGGAATTCGGCCAACTTGACACTTGGAAAAAAGCCCTCGTTTCCCGACGTTCCGGCCATGCCGCACAGCCACATCGATGTCCGCTACGTCGCCAATCTTGCCCGCCTCGAACTGAGCGATGAAGAGGTGGCGACCTTTCAGCCGCAATTGGAGGCCATTTTGCATCACGCCGAGGCGCTCTCGAAGCTGGACGTCACCGGCATCGAGCCCACCGCCCACCCGGCCCCGGTGTTCGGCCGGATGCGCGACGACATTCCGCACGAGAGTCTGCCGCCGGAAGCCGTCCTGCAAAATGCACCCGACCAAGCCCAAGGCCAGATCCGGGTCCCCAAAGTGGTCACCGACGCGTGATTTGAAATCTCAAATTCCTAATTTCCAATGTCCATTATCCTCCTTCGCCAGCAACTTCTCGCCGGAGAAACCACTCCCTCCGCCATCCTTGAGCGGCTCTCGGGAGAAATCGCCGCCCGCGATGCCCGCACCGGCGCTTATCTCTCCCACGACCTCGAATCCGCACTCGCCGAGGCCTCGAATGCGGATCTCTCACTGCCACTCGGCGGCATCCCGATCGCCATCAAGGACAACATCAACGTGCTCGGCCAGCCTTGCACCTGCGGCTCGAAGTTTCTCGCGGAAAACTACACCTCGCCCTACGATGCCACCGTCATCCGCAAGCTCCGCGCCGCGGGCGCCATCCCCTTCGGCCGCATGAATCAGGATGAATTCGCGATGGGCTCAGCCACCGAAAACTCCGCGCTGCAAACCACCCGCAATCCGCATGACCCGGAGCGCATTCCCGGCGGTTCCTCAGGTGGTTCCGCCGCCGCCGTGGCCGATGGCACCGCGCTCGCCGCGCTCGGCTCCGACACCGGCGGCTCGATCCGCCAACCGGCGTCGCACTGTGGCGTGGTCGGCCTCAAGCCATCCTATGGCCGGGTTTCCCGCTACGGCTTGGTCGCCTTCGCCTCGTCGCTTGATCAAATCGGCCCGCTCACCCAATCCGTCGAGGACGCGGCGATGATTCTTCAAGCCATCGCCGGCTTCGACCCCGCGGATTCCACCTGCCTCGATGTGCCGGTGCCGGATTATCTAACGGACCTCAACGCCGGCGTAAAAGGTCTGAAACTCGGCGTGCCGAAAGAATACTTCGGCGATGGAATCGATCCCGGCGTGCGCAAAAACGTCGAGGCCGCCATCCAGAAACTCGCCGCCCAAGGCGCGGAGATCATCGGAATTTCCCTGCCGCACACCGAACACGCGGTGGCCACCTATTATGTGATCGCGCCGGCCGAGGCGTCGTCGAATCTTTCCCGTTTCGATGGCATCCGTTACGGCCACCGCGCCGCCAATCCCGCCGATATCCTCGATCTTTATAAAAAATCCCGCGAGGAGGGTTTCGGCCCGGAAGTGAAACGCCGCATCATCCTGGGCACCTACGTGCTTTCGTCCGGTTATTACGATGCCTACTACGGCCGCGCCCAGAAAGTCCGCACGCTGATCCGCCGGGATTTCGAAAACGTCTTCCAGCAGGTCGATGCCATCGTTTCCCCGGTAGCTCCCACGCCCGCCCGGAAAATCGGTGCCTTCGCCGATGATCCGCTGCACGAATACCTATCCGATATCTTCACCCTCTCCGCCAATCTCGCCGGCATTCCCGGCATCTCCGTGCCCTGCGGCGTCACCGATTTCGACGGCGGCCAAAACCTCCCCACCGGACTGCAAATCCTCGGCCCGCACCTCGGCGAAGCGAAACTCCTGCAAATCGCCAGGGCGGCGGAGCAGTCAAATTCCTGATTCGGGGCAGGAACGAGGCATTGAATGTCCCCCGCTCCCCTATCAGAGCCTTAGGTGCGCGGAAAGAATCCACCACTTGCGAGCGTTTGATCGCCCGATGCACCAAACCCGCCACCCATCCATCCGCCGCACGGCGCTCATCCTGCTCGCGGCGATCTCGCTGGCATCCGGCTGGGTCTCCGGACAAACCGTGCTCGACGCCGCGGAATTCGGTCTCAAGGCAGACGGCGTGAGCGACGATGGTCCGGCGATTCACGCGATGCTCGAGCGCGCAGCCGCCACCGCAGGTCCTGACACGCTGAAATTTCCATCCGCAAAAACCATCCATATCGCCAGTGGCAAGGAACGCTATGCCTTCCGCATCGATCAATTGCACAACCTGTCCATCGACGGCGGGGGCTCCACATTTCTGTTAGACAAGGAATTGCGTTTCCTGCACGTCACCAGTTCGCGGGACTTCCGGATGGCCCGGCTGAATGTGGATCTCACCCGCTCGCCCGTAGTGGAAGCCACCGTCATGGAGTTACACGATGAGGGCAAGCGCCTGCTGGTGCGGCTCGATGAGCCAACTCGTGCGGAGGAACTCGGCGGCCCCACCCAACAAGATGGTGAGCAGGCGTTTTTCGGAATGCTCTGGCTGCCGGACGGGGATGTCATACAAAGCAGCCATTATTACATCGATGCGGTGAAGAACTCCGGTCCCGTCGGCATCGGCATGGTGGAATTGGTTTGCCCGAATGAAATGCCCGCATCGACGCGCACGGCGATCCAGCCCGGCGAAACGCGCATCAGCCTGCCAGTGCCCGGCATTGCCCACCGCCGCGGGCCGGGCCCGATGCTGCGCATTGACCGCTGCCAGAACGTCAATTTCGAAGATGTCGAGGTTTGGTCGGCCCCATGGTTTGCCTTTGAAATCCTGCGCAACGAGGGTGAGCAAATTTTCCGCCGCGCGCATGTCCGCCCGAAGCCCGACAGCGGCCGCACCACCTCCTCGTGGCGCGATGGTTTCCACGCCAAAGGCAACCGCGGCAGCCTGCTCTTCGAGGACTGCATCCTGGAAGGAATGAATGACGACGCCTTCAACATCTCCACCCACGCGTTGTTTGTGGGAAGCCGTGCCCGCGCCCGACCACGCGTGCGTCCGCCAGGTTTTTCCGATCTATTACATGCCGCTCCACAAGGATGGCAAAGTCTTGGCGATCAGCGGTGATGGCGCGCGGCGGCTCGGCCCGGCACGCATCGCGGAAATCAGCGGCACACCGGAAAACGAGGCGGTCTTCCTGCCGGAACATCACAAGGCTCCGGTCCTCGAACTGACCTTCACCCGCCCCATCGAAGGGCTTGCTCCGCGTTGCATCCTCTGGGATCTAACGAGCGCCAACCCGGCCACGGTCATTCGCGGCTGCCGCATCCGCAAAAGTAGCCGCATCCAATCGCCGGTGACCATGGAACGCTGCGATGTGGAGGGCCTGCTCATGTTTTACTGCGATGATGTGGAAGGCCCCATGCCCGGCGGCTCGGTCGTGCGCGATTCCACCCTGCGCCGTGGTCGCGGAAACCACTCACTCGCCGTGGCCATCAACGGCTGGCGCGGCGGCCGTGCCCCGGACGTCATTCCGCCCGCCAGTGAGTTTCCCCTGCGCGACCTCCGCTTCGAGCGCAACACCATCCACGGCGGCTTCCATGCCATCGCCGTCAACGGCCTCGCACTCGTCGAAAACCAGTTTCTCGAAGGCCCGCCACAGCTGGATCATTGCACTGCCGATGTGGAAAAACCGGAATCAAGCGAAAATTAAATCGTTTGTTTGACGTGGCCGTCCGATTCGTTTGACTGTCGGCGTCTTATGCGAGTGAAAAAGTTTCCTGAATCGGGTCCGAAGCGCCGCATGCTCGATGCCGCCGAGGTCTTGTTTGCCGAGCGCGGCTTCGAGGCGGTGTCGGTGCGCGACATCACCAGCAGCGCCGAGGCCAATGTGGCGGCGGTGAACTATCACTTCGGCAGCCGCGAGGATTTGATCGACCTGTTGATCATTCATTATGCGAACCCCGTCAACGAGGAGCGCCTAGCCCGGTTGGAGGCGGTGGAAAGGAAATGGTCGGGAAAAGCCATACCGCTCGAAGAAGTCTGCGAAGCCTACCTGCGTCCGCTGCAGGGCGTGACCCGGAAGTCCAAACTGGCCGAGCCATTGTTGCAAAAACTGTTGGGGCGGATTTTCGCGTTGCCATGCGAGTCATTGCCGCCAACCGCTCAGCAGTTGTTGCTGAATGCCGGCAACCGCTTCCTCAAGGCACTCTCCAAGGCATTGCCCTCTCTCACCGGCGAGGAACTGGCATGGCGCGCGCACTTTGTGGAAGGCGCGATGATCCACATGCTGATGGGCCAGGATCCCTTGCGCAACCCCGCAGCAACACCACCCACCACCGAAGCACTGCTCGGCCGCCTCATCCGTTTCGCCGCCGCCGGCCTGCGCGAGGGTGTCGAATCCGACCCAGCCGCCAAAAAAGGACCGCAATCGACCTTCGATTTCTGAACTGCTTGCTCATTATATAACAAGACTCCTATGAACGAATTCATGCACAGTTGGTGGGACGCGCTCAATTTTGAACTGCAAGTCTTCTACGGCATCGGCATCATCTCGTTGTTCAGCCTGTGCATCCAGATCCTGCTGTCGTTTTTCATGGGCATGGACGACGGCTTTGGCGATGCCAGCCACAACTCGGGGCTGAGCATTTTCTCGATCCGTGGCGTCACCGCCTTTTTCCTGGGCTTCGGTTGGGCCGGCGTGATCTGCACCAAGGCCGGCCTCGGCCTGCCACTCACCCTGCTCATCGCCGTTGCCGTGGGCGGCGCGCTGATGGCAGTGATTTTCCTGCTGATGATGAGTTTCCTGCGAATGCAGGCCAGCGGCACCCTTGATTATGCCAATGCCGTCGGCCAGCTTGCCACGGTGTATGTGACCATCCCGCCGGGCCAGCGCGCCGGCGGCCAGGTGGAAACCATGATCCAAGGCCGCCTGGTCACCGCCGAGGCCCTGCAAAAAGGCTCCGAGCCGATCGCTCCGGGCACCAAAGTCACAGTCACCGAAAAAATCGGCAGCTCCACTCTCATCGTCGAACCCCTCCCCTAACCCGCCCTCATCATGGATATCATCATTGCCGTCGTCGCCATCATCGCCGTTCTGTTCTGCACCGTTGTCGCGCTCGCCATGCGCTACAAGCGCTGCCCCTCGGACAAAATCCTCGTCGTTTACGGCAAGGTCGGCCAAGGCAAGTCCGCGGAATGCCATCACGGCGGCGCCGCCTTCATCTGGCCCATCATCCAGGATTATCAATACCTCGATCTCACCCCGTTGCCGATCGACATCCGTCTCGAAGGCGCGCTTTCCAAGCAGAACATCCGCGTCAACACCCCTTCCACATTCACGGTTGGCGTCTCCACCGAACCGGGCGTGATGGAAAACGCCGCGGAGCGGATGCTCGGACTCAACCTCGAGAACATCAAGGAACTCGCGAAAGACATCATCTTCGGCCAGATGCGCGTGGTCATCGCCACCATGGACATCGAGGAAATCAACGCCGACCGCGACAAGCTCATCGCCAACATTTCCACCGGTGTCGAAGTGGAGCTCAAGAAAGTCGGTTTGCGCCTGATCAACGTGAACGTGCAGGACATCACCGACGCCTCGGGCTACATCGACGCGCTCGGTCAGGAAGCCGCCTCCAAGGCGATCGCCGAGGCGAAAATCAAGGTGGCCATGGCCGACCGCGATGGTGAGATCGGTGCCGCGGCAGCCCAGCGGGACAAGCGCATCAGCGTGGCGGCGGCAAATGCCGAAGCCACCGGCGGTGAAAACACCGCGCTCATCGAAATCGCCAACTCCAATGCCCAGCGCCGCAGCGCCCAGGCCGAGGCCGACCGTCACGCCACCGCCGCCGAAAAAGTCGCCAGCGCGAAAGTCTTGGAAGAAGCCTACGTTTCCGAAAAGCAGGCTGAGATGCAGCGCGCCGAGCGCGACAAGGCCAGCCAGTTCGCCGACATCGTGGTGCCCGCGCAAGTGGCCAAGGAGCGCCAGATCGTCGAGGCCGATGCCGAAGCCGAACGCGTCCGCCGCATCCAGCAGGGCCAGGCGGATGCCGTCCGCGCCCAGAAGCAGGCGGAGGCGGATGGTATCAGATTCGTGAAAGAAGCCGAAGCCGGCGGTCTCAAGGCCAAACTTCTGGCCGAGGCCGAAGGCGCTCAAGCCGTGCTCACCGGCAAGGCAAAGGGGTTCGAAAACCTGATCTCAAGCTGCCAAGGTCCGGGCGGCGCGCAGCAGATGCTCGTCACCGAACTGCTGCCGCAGCTGGTGCGCGAACAAGTGCAGGCCATTGCCAATCTCAAGATCGACAAGATCACCGTCTGGGACAGCGGCAGGAACGAGGATGGAAAATCCAGCACCGCCGGTTTCCTCTCCGGCATGGCCGGCGCGGTGCCGCCCTTGCATGAGATCGCCAGAAACGTCGGCGTCGAACTCCCCACCTATCTCGGGAAACTCAACCCCGAAACTCCGGCCAGCAAGCCCGCCGCCGCAACCAGCCCACCCTCAGCGACATTCTCCACCCAGCCTGGAGCTCCCACCGATCATTGATGCGGTCGGCTTTGGGGACATGCACCCGGTTTGACGGCATGAGGTGAATAAAATCATGTTTGAATGCATCGACCCTGCGAACCCGGCATTGCCACGGGGCGGGAAATTCCTACGATCCCGCCCGCCATGAGCCCGCTCGAGTCCTCCCTCACCGCCGCCGTCACCGAAGGCAATCTTCTCACATCCGCCAAATCCCACATCCTCGCCCTGCTCGCCGGCAGCACCAGCGAAGTGGCCATAAATGCCGTGACCGAACTCGTCGAAGCCGGCGCATGGGAGGAACTCAACGACCGTTTTTTTAAAACCCTCGCCTTCGGCACCGGCGGCCTGCGCGGGCGCACCATCGGCCGCATCGTGACCCAAGCCGAGCAGGGAAACGGCGGCCCCAACGAGCGTCCGGAGCACCCATGCACCGGCACCGCCAGCATGAACTACTACAACGTCGCCCGAGCCGTGCGCGGGTTGATCGCCTACACCAAACAATTCGCCGGCGACTCACGGCGGCCGAAACTCATCTTCGCCCACGACACCCGCCACTTCTCGCGAGACTTTGCGGAGTTCTGCGCCAAGGTCTGCGCGGATCACGGCTGCGATGCCTTCCTCTTCGAAGGCCCGCGCTCCACACCACAGCTCTCATTCACCATCCGCGAGCTGCGCGCCGATGCCGGCGTCGTCCTGACCGCCAGCCACAACCCGCCGCATGACAACGGTTTCAAGGCATATTTCAACGACGGTGCCCAGATCGTGGATCCCCACGCCAGTGGCATCATCACGGAGGTGAACGCGATCACCCGCGAGCATTACGATCCCCTTCCCTCTGACCAACGCGGTAACATCACCATCCTCGGCACGGAGATGGACGCCGTTTACACCGAACGCCTCAAGACCCTGTTGCTGCAGCCCGCGCTTTTGGAAGGAGCCTCCACCAAGGTCGTCTTCACCAACCTGCACGGCACCGGCGGTCACATCAACGTGCCGATGCTGCGCTCGTTCGGCTTCGAGGTGCTCACGGTGCCCGAGCAGGACGTGCAGGACGGCCGTTTCCCGACCGTGGATTCGCCGAATCCGGAAAATGCGCCCGCACTCAAGATGGCCATCGATCTCGCGCTCCGCGAAAACGCCGAAATCGTCATCGGCACCGACCCCGACGCCGACCGCATGGGCGTCGCCGTCCGCGATTCCAACGGCAGCATGGTTCTTCTCACAGGCAACCAGATCGGCTCGCTGATGGCGTGGTATCGCCTCAAGACCTGCTTCGAACTCGGCTGGCTCACCGACGCGAACCGCAGCCGCGCGGTGCTCGTCAAAACCTTCGTCACCACCGAACTCCAAAAGGCCATCGCCGATGGTTTCGGAGTCGGTATCGTCGATACCCTTACCGGCTTCAAATACATCGCCGGCAAGCTGCGCAAATACGAGGACGCAATCCCCGCCGACAAGAAGGGCGACTACCGCTCACTCAGCGAGGAGGAAACCCGCCGCCTGCGCTTGGAATATTCGCGGTTTTTTGTCTTCGGCGGCGAGGAAAGCTACGGCTACCTCGGCTCCGATTCCGTGCGCGACAAGGACGCCAACGGCGCGACGCTCATGTTCGCCGAAGTCGCGGCCTACGCCAAATCACAGGGCAAGACCGTTCCCGAATTGCTCGACGAAATTTATGCCGGGTTCGGCTACCATCTGGAAATCGGCAAATCATTGGTGATGGAAGGTGCCGATGGTGCGGCGAAAATCCAGGCGCTCGCCAACTCCTACGCCGACATGCCTCCGACGGTGGTTGACGGATCGGATGTGGTTCGCATCCGCGACTTCGCCAAACAGGATCTATTCGACCAGGAGGGCGATCTCTTGCCGAAGGAAAAAATGCTTTTTGTCGATCTCGCCGACGGCCGTTCCTTCGCCGTGCGCCCGTCAGGCACAGAACCGAAGATCAAGTTCTACCTCTTCGGTAAAGCCGCCCCAAGCGACGATCTTCCCGCAGCCAAAGCCGCCGTTCGCGCCGGCCTCGACCACCTCTGGTCATGGATCGAAGCCGACGCGGCCCAGCGTTAAGAGGAGTGGCCGCATAACTCATTGATAATCCCTATGATTTTTGTGATCCGTGGTTTCAATGGCGCTATCCAGGTTGGAACCAGCTCGCATTGCTTTTCGAGTTTCGATCCGGTCATTAAAGTTGCGCTATGAGTGATTCGCATGCAGTTTTCCATCGCTTACAGCCGTCATCTGCTGTGATTGCAGTGCTTGGCTACCCAACAAGACCCATTCCATGATTTCGCAGTTTCACGTCCGTCGGCTAGGTGGCCTCCTCCTGCTGGCGGCACTTGCCCTCGGCCACACCGCGCGTGCCGAGACCGTCACCGTCTGGAATCCGGGATTTGAACAACCCGTGCTTGGCAAGGGCAGTTTCTCCTCCGACGTGCCCGGATGGGGTTCCAATACGCCCCTCGGAGTGGCGCATCCCGGCAATTCCATGCCGGCTGCGCCCCAAGGCAACCAATACCTGTGGGGCGGGGCCTCCGGAAACTTCACCGTCACGCAGCTGACCGGTGCTCTTCAAGCCAACAACCGCTACGATTTTTCCATCAAGGTCTATCCGGTGACCAATCCGGAAGAGGCGCGCTTCACCGTGCAGCTCATCGAGCAAGGCAGCAGCGTGATCATGGCTGACAAGCTTTACCGCCCGTTTTGGATCACTCCGCCACCACCGGGCATCTTCGGTCAGCCGCATCCAAAGGCTTATCCGGACCTGCGCCAGTTCGAGATGCCCGCCGGCCAGTGGACCACCGTGAACCTCAGTTTCAGCACCGCGGATTTGCCGGCTAGCGCCGGCAGCAACCTGCTGATCCAGATCACCGGTGCCTATGTGGCCATCGATGACATTCAGTTCACCCGCCAGCCGATGATCCAGGCAGCCACCGGCCAGTATTTCGTCAGCAGCAGCGAGGGCGACGATGCCAACACCGGCCTCACGCCGGAAACGCCATGGAAAACCTTCGCCCCGGTCAACCAGCGGATCTTCGCGCCCGGCAGCGCCATTTTCCTCAAACGCGGCGATGTCTGGAATGAAGAACTCAACCTGCGCGGCAATGGTGCGGACGCGCTCTTCAACTACCTCTCCGCCTACGGCGAAGCCAATGCCCCCTTGCCGCATATCCGCCGCGGCGACCGCGACTACGACAAGGGCATCATCCTTCACAATGGCAGCTACTGGGTGATCGAGCAGGTTTCGGTGCGCAATGCCGCGCTCGGCTTGTTCCTGCGCTATTTCAAACACACCGGAGCGGAGGCCATCTTTGTCCGGGACTGCCGCTTTGAGGACATCGACTCCTGGCTGGTGGACGCCGCCACACGCGGCTATGAATGGGCGATTCCTTCCGCCGTCTGGATCGGCGGTTCGCTGCCGGGCGGCGACGGCCAAAACGCCACGGTGGTCAACAATGTGAACATTCAGAACTGCGCCGCGGAAAACGTGACCTGCGGCTACGGCGGAAATTTCTATTTCCCGCCGATGTTTCGCAGTCGCATCAACAATCTGACCATCGAGGACAGTTATGCCACGAGAGTAAGCATCGGCGGACTCTCGCTCAACACCGTGAGCAACAGCACCGTCCGCCGTTTCCGCACCTTTGGAAAATGCGGTAACCCCGGAAATTTCGTCTGGGGCTCCACCGGTGGCATCATCTCCAAGTCCCAGAATGTGCTCTTTGAAGATTGCGAGTTCAGCGAGACCGACCGCATGTGGAGCGACAAGACCATGGGCGACGGCTGCGGTTTCGATATCGATGGCCAGAACGACAGCATCACCATGCGTCACTGCCTCTTCCACAACAATGAAGGAGCGGGACTGCTCTTCCTCAGCACCGGCGGAATCAACACCAATATCGTCATCGAAGACTGCACCTTCTGGAACAACGCCACCGATGCCAGCGACGGCACCTACACCAGTGATCGCTTGGGCAATTCTTTCGAAATCAAGGTCAGCGACGGCACGGCGCAAAATGTGACCATCCGCCGTTGCGGGCTCTACCGCGGTCCTAACACACTCAACCATTATTACTCCGGAACATTCAACAGCAACGTCGTCTTCCAGAACCTGCGCCTCAGCACTTGGGGCGCGGTTTCCGGCCGCCTCACTCAGCCCGCATGGGACTGGGCGGGCAATGACGTGCAAGGCTGGAACACCTGGAGTCAATGGACCCCGGTGGTGGGCAACGGCCATCTTTCGGGTAATTCCGCAGGCAACGATCCGTTCGGTTACCCGCCGCCGCTGTGGGCCAATAGCCTGCGTGCCACGCCAAAACTCAAGGTCCGCCTGCGCGCCACCGCCGGAGACATGGCAGTGCTTTTCTTCACCACCGAGCACGACAGCGCGTGGAACATCGACAAGGCCATCGCCATCCAGCCGCTCATCACCGACGGCCAGTGGCACGACTACACCGTGGACCTGCGCAACTCCCCACACTACAAGGGCGTGGTCACCCAGATCCGGCTTGATCCCACCGACGTGGCCGGCGCGCAGTTCGGCGTCGATCACGTCCGCCTTTTGCCCGATGTGGAGGAAATCGCGCCATCACTCTCATGGCTCCCCGGCACCGGGTCCAACCTGCGTTTCAACAGCGATCCTGGCACCCGTTTCAGGCTCTATCAGAGCAGCGACCTGATCGAGTGGACGCCGCAGCGCGTGTTCACCACCGATGCCAACGGCCGCGCCGAGCACATCGACGAAAGTGCCCACGGTGCCCCACGGCGCTTTTACAAACTCGGACTCGAGCCTTGAGCCATGGCACGTTTTCTCCTGGTATTGCTGCTGGCCGGTCTGGCCGCCACGCCTCCGGCAATTGCCAAGCGTCCCAATATCATTTTCATCCTCACCGATGATCTCGGCTTCGGCGATCTCGGAGTTTTCTGGCAGAACCCGCGCCGCGATGCCGGAAACCCGGCCAAGCCCTGGCATCAGACGCCGCAACTCGACCGCATGGCCGCAGAGGGCATGGTGTTGGCCGATCATTACTGCGGCGCGCCCGTTTGCGCACCGTCGCGCGCCTCGCTCCTATCAGGACTGCACCAGGGCCACGCCAACGTCCGGGACAATCAGTTCGACAAGGCGCTGGAGGAAAACCACAACCTGGCCACCGTGCTGAAAACCGCCGGTTACGCCACCGCCTGCATCGGCAAATGGGGACTCACGGGTGATGAACCGGACTTGCCCGCGCACCCACTGCGCCGCGGATTCGACAATTTTTTCGGCTACCTCCGCCATGTGGACGGGCACGAGCATTATCCGAAGGAAGGCCCCATCCGCGGCAGAAAGACTGTTTTCGACGGACAAACCGATTTCACTGACGGTCTCGACAAATGCTATACCACGGATCTTTTCACCGCCCGCGCCAAGCACTGGATCGGCCAGCAGCATGAGCAACAGCCCGCGCGGCCATTTTTCCTTTATCTGGCCTACGACACGCCGCATGCAGCGCTCCAACTTCCCACCGGCCCGTATCCCGCAGGCGGCCTGCAATGGCTGGGTGAACCCGGCCACATGATCAACACTGCCAGCGGTGAGATCGATTCATGGATTCATCCGGACTACGCCGCGGCCACTTGGGATCACGATGCGGATGCCGCCACACCGCAAGTCGCATGGCCGGATGTCTATCAGCGTTACGCCACTTCCGTCCGCCGCATTGATGATGCCATGGGCGATCTTATCCGGTTTCTCGCGGGTCTTGGAATCGACCGCGAAACGCTGGTTGTGTTCACCAGCGACAACGGTCCGAGCAATGCCTCGTATCTCGTGGAACCCTATTCGCCCGAGTTTTTCGCCAGCTACGGTCCGTTTTCCGGCATCAAGCGCGATTGTTTGGATGGCGGCCTGCGTGTCGGCGCCCTCGTCCGCTGGCCTGCGGGAATCCCGGCAGGGAAAACGAGCGATCTGCCCTGCGGCCATTGGGACTGGCTGCCCACACTTGCCGAAGTCGCCGGGCTGCCTCCACCCGGCCGCACCGATGGTCGCTCGCTGCTGCCCACGCTCACCGGCCGCGGAACGCAGCGCGAACCGCTGGTTTATGCGGAATATTTCATCTCCGGAAAAACGCCGGACTACCGCGATTTTCCCGCGTCCGCCCGTGGCCGGCCGCAAGAGCAGATGCAAATGCTGCGCCTCGGCGATTTCACCGGGCTTCGCACGAGTATCCGCGGGGCCGATGACGATTTCGAAATTTTCAGCGCGTCGAAGGATCCGCGGCAGTCACGCAATGTGGCCGCGGAATATCCGGTGCTGCAAAAACAGCTCAAGAATCAGGTGTTGGCTCTCCGGCGGCCTCTCGACGACGCGCCCCGTCCGTATGACCAAACGCCGGTCCCGGCAGTCCCTGTGGAAAATCCCCGGCCAGGCATGCTAGACTATGCTGTCTATCAGGGAACGTGGCCGTGGTTGCCGGATTTCGGCGCGCTCACTGCGATCGTCAACGGCAGCGCCACTTCACTGAATCCGCAGGACGCCACCCGCCGCGGAGATCACGGGCTGCGATTTTCCGGATATTTCCATGCTCCGGCCACTGGCGAATACACCTTTCGCCTCCGCTCCAGCTCCGGGGCCCGGCTTCGCCTGCACCAGTCCTTGGTGATTGACGACGATTTCCACCATGATGGCAGTCCTGTTTCCGCCAGCATCCGCTTGAGTGCCGGTTTCCATCCGCTCACCCTGGATGCACGGCATCCGCAAGGGCTTGCACCGGTGCTGCAACTCGAATGCAGCGGTCCGGAACTGCCCCTGCAAAACATCGTTTCGCCAGTTCTCTGCGCCAGTCCCGCGCGGTGATATGTTTTTCATCAAACGCACACGATCCATGCCAATCCGCCCCATTGCCTCCTGTTGTTTTTTTCTGCTCGCGGCACCCTCGCTAACAGCCGAGGTCACGCCTGCCTGTTTTTTCACTGAACATGCCGTGGTCCAGGCGGACGTGCCCCTGCCAGTCTGGGGAACAGCGGATCCGGGGAAACGCGTGACGGTTTCCTACGCCGGAGCCAGCGCCGAGACCATGGCCGATGCCGCCGGCAAGTGGCGCGTCGTCCTGCCCGCCTTCCCCGCCGGGACCCGGGGCACAATGACGTTCAATCAAACGACAGAGGTGAAGGATGTGGTGGCCGGCGAGGTCTGGTTCTGCTCCGGCCAGTCGAACATGTATTATCCGCTCCGCCTCAACACGGATGCCGCAGGCGAGCTCGCCACCGCGACGGATCCCGATATCCGGCATTTCCAAGTCCCCGCCAACACTTCCGCCACTCCGCTCGATGACACCTTGCTCAAGGATGCCGCATGGAAAGCCGCAAGTCCTGAAACCGCCGGCGATTTCACCGCCACCGGCTACTTTTTCGCCTGCGAATTGCGGCGCGCGCTCAGGGTGCCCGTCGGCTTGATCCATGCCTCGTGGGGCGGCACCGCCATCGAACCGTGGATTCCCGGCAGCGTGCTTGAAAAGCATCCCGGATACCCCGCCCTGCTCGAACGCAAGCGCCTGGAAATCGCCGGATGGCCGGACGTTCTCAAGGAAAGCGCCCGCCAGATCGCGGAGTGGGAAAGCCAGGTGGCCAAAGCCAAGACCGAGGGGAAAACCCCGCCAGCCAAGCCATGGCTGCCGGACCCGCCGGAGTCCGGCCACCGGATGCCATCACAGCTTTTCAATGGCATGGTGCATCCTGTCACCGCCTTTCCGCTCCGCGGCTCGATCTGGTACCAGGGCGAATCCAACGCCGACCAGGGGATCGCCGAATACGCCGATTTCCAGGCCACCCTGATTCGCGGTTGGCGCGAGGCTTGGAATGTGGGGGCTTTCCCATTTTACTTCGTGCAATTGCCGAACTGGAAAAACCCCTACGATCCCACCGGCAGAAACTGGGCTTTCTTTCGCGAAGCGCAGGCGAAAACCCACGCGCTTGTCGATAAATCCGGCATGATCGTGACTCTCGATCTCGGCGATCCCGAAGACATCCACCCGCAGGACAAACGTGCGCTCGGCTTGCGTCTGGCGCGGCTTGCCCTCGCCGACACCTATGGCAAGCCATTCATCACCCGGGCACCCTCGCTGCAAAAGTGGGAGGTGGCCGGCAACCGGGTGTTGCTCGATTTCGGCGATGCCGCAAAGGATCTCGTCACGCGCGGCGACGAGTTGACGGGATTTGAAATCGCAGCCGCTGATGGTGTTTTTCAGACTGCCCGCGCGGTCCGCGACGATGGTATCATCGCGGTAAGTCATTCCGACATGGCGGCTCCGGCCCATGTCCGCTATGCTTGGACCAACTCGCCGGTGCCCAGTCTGTTTCACCGCAATGGCCTGCCCGTCGCACCATTCCGCACCGATAGCCTCAAGTGATTATCCCATGACATCTTTTTCCCTGAAACTTCCGGCGTTTCTTTTTTCATGTTGGCTGGGACTCATGCCCGGCATTTCCGCAGCGGAGGACCCGCTGGTGCAGGGATTCGCCAATCCGCCGAAGGAAACCGCGCCGTGGTGTTTTTACTATTGGATCAGCGACCGCATTTCCAAGGAGGGCATCACCCGCGATCTGGAAGCCATGGCGCGCGTCGGCATCGGCGAGGCGCTCATCGGCAACATCTTCCTTGATGAGGTGAAACCCGGAAA
>CAXNHR010000026.1:0-21679 GCA_964202135.1 Luteolibacter sp.
ACCGAGGTCGGCAAACTTCCGCTCGCTGCCGCCGCCAAAAAGGTGGATGAGCTCTCTCCCGATGTGCCGGTGTGGATCAAGATCATCTGCTCGTTGACCATGGCCGCCGGCACCGCCGCGGGCGGTTGGCGCATCATCAAGACGCTCGGGCACAAGATGGTCAAACTCCAGCCGGTGCATGGTTTCGCCGCGGAAACCACCGCCGCCACGCTGCTGGCCGTCACCGGCAGCCTCGGCATGACCGTGTCCACCACCCACAGCGTGACCACGGCCATCATGGGCGTGGGCTGCGCCAAGCGCTTCAGCGCGCTCAAGTTCTCGCTTGTCGAGCGCATCATCTGGGCGTGGATTCTCACCCTTCCGGCCGCAGGTATCGTCGCCTATCTCATGGTGCGGTTGTTCCAGGTGTTTGGCTGGATTTCATGATCCGCTTGCGCCAGAGGTGGACCGTCACCGGCACGATGAAAATCAGCAGCGTGAGCGCCGATGTGCCGAGGTCGAAGTATTTGCTCGCGAGCACCACATGCACGGGATGCTCCTCGCCGAGGAAATGGCGCGGAATGCTCAGCATCAGCTTGATGCCGAGGATGCCGATCACGACGAACGCGCAGGTTTCCAGGAAATGGAAATGATGCATCAGCTTTACGAAACCCTGCGCCGCGAAGCGCATTGTCAGGATGCCGAGGAAAACACCGGTGCAGACGAGAACCAGCTTCGAGGGCATCGGAAATTTCTGCACGTAGGCGACCGCGGCCACCACGTTGTCGATGGAGAAGGCGAGGTCCATCACCTCAACCGCGAACACGGTGGCCCAGAACGGACCGAGCCTGCCGATGGTGTGGCGGAAAAGCCAGTTTCCCTCGGTGGCCACGGCTACCGCGCCTTCTTCCTCCACGGACTCGTGGCGCGAGAAATGTTTCCACGCCAGCCAGATGAGATAGAGTCCGCCGACTGGTTCCAGCCACCAGATTTTGATGAGCCATGAGGCCAGCGCGAGACAGATGCCGCGGAAAAGATAAGCTCCGAGAATGCCATAACGCAGCGCCTTGCCGCGTTGGTGTTTCGGCAGGCGCATGACCATCGTCGCGAGCACGGCGGCGTTGTCCACCGAGAGGATGCCCTCGATGAGGATCAGGATGAGCACCACCATGACCCCGGCAATGGGATCGGGACCGAGCAGGTTGTATGTCCAGTCCATGAATCTCAGAGCGCGGCGGGGTTCTGGAGGATTTCCGAAACCCGCTTAAGCAGCAGGCCGGCTCCGCCGCCATCGACGACGCGGTGGTCGAAGGTTAGGAAAATCTCAGCCACGGTGGCCGGCAGGAAAACCTCCGCCTCGGTGCTCCACACCGGTTTTTTCACGCCCGCGCCGATGCCGAGGATGAGCGTTTCATTCGGCAGCGGGATCGGCGTGCCCATGGTGAGGCCGAAGGTGCCGAAGTTGGTGACCGTGGCGATGCCGCCGCGGCAATCGTCTTCCGACAGGCGGCGGCGGCGCGCGCGGTCCACGAGGTCATCGTATTCGGAAATGAGTTCGCGCAGCGGCTTCTGGTCCGTTTTTCTAACAACAGGCACCAGCACGCCGTCCTCGACCTGCACGGCCACGCCGATGTCGAAGGCGCGCGGGTGCACCACCTTGTCGCCGATCAGGTATCCGGCGGTGGTCGGGGTTTCTGTGAGGGCAAGCGCGAAGGCACGCAGCATGTAGAGCGTGAGGCCGGGTTTCGGTTCGTGCGTGCGGCGGTGTTCCAGCACCCGATCCAACAAAACCGGCAGTCCCACGGTGGCCAGCGGGCGGGTCCAGCTCCGGCGCATGGCGTCGGCCACGGCCAGGCGCATCGGCGAGGCCTGGGTGCTTGGCCACGCATCCAGATAATCGAGGAAGCGTTCGAGGTCCTCCACCGTCACGCGGCCGCCGGCACCGGTGCCCGCCACGGCGGAAATATCAGCCTCGCGCAGCCCGAGATCGTCCATGCGGGCCCGCATTCGCGGTGAAATGTAGTGCGCGCCCATGGTTCCCGCAGGCACCGGCAGGCCCTTGACACTCGGCACCACGGCGGGTGCTTCCTCGTAGGCGTCGCCATCTTCGATGGCGAAATGCAGGTTGGCCTCGGCGCGGGCCGGGCTGGTGGCCTGGTCGGTCCCCACGCGCTTCGCTTCAAGCGATTCCAGCGTGTCCACACCGGTGCGCGCGATTTCCTCCTCGGTCACATCGAGCGTCCCTAACAACGATCCCACCGAATAGGAAACGCCTTCCTGTGCCTTGATTTCCGAAACCATGCCATTGCAGAGCGTGGTCACACTCATCACCGCCTTGTTGGTTTCCACCTCGATGATCTCCTGATCGGCGCGCACCGCGTCGCCCACCGCGATGCCAAGGCGGATGACGGTGGCCTCGGCGATCGATTCGCCGAGCTGCGGCATGAGAATGGGGACGGTGGGCATGGAAGAGAAGATTTGAGATTTGAAATTTGAGATTTGAAATCTTCAGAAAGTCAGCAGTTTGCGCAGGGCCTGGCAGATCGACTCGGGTGTCGGGCGGTGGGCGGCCCAGAGTTTCGGGTGGTAGGGGACCGGCGTGTCGCGGGCGTTGAGCCGTTGCGGTGGCGCGTCTAACAGATGAAACCCTTCTTCGGTGACGCGCGAGACGACTTCCGCCGTCACGCCGCCCCATGGAAACGCCTCGCCGAGGGCGAGCAACCTTCCGGTGCGTGCGACGGAGGCCAGCACGGTGTCGATATCGAGCGGCTTGACCGACCGCAGATCGACGACCTCGATTTCCCAGCCGTCCTGGTGGAGGCGGTCGGCGGCGCGCACCGCCTCATGGACCATCGCCGAGTAGGCAACCACCGTGGCGTGTTTGCCGGGGCGCACGATGCGCGCCTGGCCGATTGGCAGTTGATCGCCGTTGATCGACTGGGCTTTCAGCCAGCGATAGAGGAACTTGTGCTCGCAGAAAATGACAGGATCATCCAGCGCCACCGCATCGATGAGCATGTGATAGGCGTCCGAGACCGAGGCGGGCGTGAGGACGACCAATCCCGGATATTGCGCATAGATGCCCTCCATGCTCTGGCTGTGGAATGGCCCGGAGCCGGGGGTTCCGCCGGAGGGCAGGCGCACGGTGATCGGGACCGGCACGCCGGTGCGGTAGAAGTGCGTGGCCGCCTGGTTGACGATCTGGTTGAAGGCGATCGACGAGAAATCCGCGAACTGCATTTCCACGATGGGACGCATGCCCTCGATTGCCGCGCCCACCGCCAGGCCGATCATCGCGTCCTCGGAGATCGGGCAGTCGAACACCCGGTTGGGAAACATTTCCGCAAGGCCCTTGGTGGCCTTGAATGCACCGCCGAAAGTGGCGATGTCCTGTCCATAGAGAAACACGCGCGGGTCTTCCCGCAGCAGGGTTTCCTGCGCCTCGCGGATGGCATCGATGTAGGTCACGCTCACGGGAAAACGGCTTGGCTGGGGGGATGATGATAGGGCAGGGGAAAGCGCGTGGACAGAGCGGTCCAGTCCTCGTGATAGGGATCGGGCGCGGCCTCCTGCTGGGCCTGGGCCACGGCGCGCTGGACTTCATCGGCGAATTGTTCCTGCCAGTTGAGGATTTCCTCCACGGTGGCGATGCCGTTTTCGACGAACTGGCGCATGGCCACCTCCACGCAGTCCCTGCCGTAGTGCCCTTGTTTCACCTCGCCGGGCACGTAGAACGCGTCGTCGTGCTCTCCATGGCCGGAGAGCCGCAGCAAACGGGCCACCACCATTTGCGGTCCGTGTCCCTCGCGGGCGCGGCGCACGGCTTCGGTGATCACGGAGGCACAGGCGAGCAAATCCGTGCCATCCACCGCCATGCCGCCGATGCCGTAGCCGCGCGCTTTTTCAACCAGATCCGCGCAGGCGAATTGCCGTTGATTCGGCGTAGAGTAGGCGAACTGGTTGTTGCCGATGACCACCACCAGCGGGAGCTTCTCCACAGCGGCAAGATTGAGCCCTTCATGAAACGCACCGGTCGAGGAAGCTCCGTCGCCGATGCAGGTGGCTCCCACGCGGCCATCGAGCGTGCCTTGCAGGCGCTTTGCAAAGAGCATGCCCGCCACCACGGAAACCTGCGAACCGAGATGGGAAATCATCGCCGGCATGCCTTCTTTCGGGCGGCCGCGGTGGATGTTGCCGTCGCGCCCGCGCATCGGTCCTTGGGCGGAACCGAGGTGGGTGCGGGTGCAATCGAGCATCGTCTCACCGAATGCCGTGCGGCCCGCCTGATCCCGGATCAACGGGGCGAAGAAATCCCTGCCCCGGATCAGCGCGCTGCCGAGCGAGGCGCTCACCGCTTCCTGGCCGCGTCCGAGATAGACGCCGCCGACGATTTTTCCCGCTTTGTAAAGGCTGGAGAGCTTGTTCTCCAGAATCCGCGCCCGCAGCATGGAACAAAAAACCGACCGCAGAAAATCACGGTTTGTCGCCAGTTCACCCGGGGCTGCTTGCATGTCCAAATGGGGCACGGCGGAGGATTTAAGACAGTGCCGCCCCAACCTGCAACCGCATTCCCGAATTCTCTCGCCACGCCGCAGCCAACAGCGGATTTTTGCACGGACCAAGGAGGGGCACGGAGGGGCGATCTCCGAATCGCCCTGACCATGAGAAGCCAATGAAAAGCGCTTCGCCATCAACCATTGGCTTTTTCATGGACATCGGCGGTTCGGAGACCGCCGCTCCTTGAAAAACCAGCAGCCCGCCGAGCGTGCAAAAATCCGCCGTGGCCGCAGCTATTGTCAGGCCATTCACCCTCGACCCCGCGGCGTTCCGTTCCTATGACGGCCGGCCGCATGACCCGCCCTTTTCCCGGACAACGATGGATCTCCACTTCCGAACCCGCTTTCGGACTGGGGAGAATCGAGGCGGTGGACGGCGATCTCGTCGAAGTCCGCTTCCCCGCCGCGGAGGAAAACAGGACCTATGCATTCGGGTCCGCGCCGCTTGTGAGAGTGTGTTTCGGGCCGGGCGATGCGATTTCGGCCCGCGACGGCCGCGAGCTGTTGGTGGAGTCGGTTTCCACCCGCGGACATCTGCTCACCTACCATGGCGGCGGCTTGTGCATCGCCGAATGTGACTTGCTCGACACCCTGAACTTCATCCGCCCGGAAAAACGCCTGCTCGCCGGCATCTCGGACCATCCCCGGGATTTCGACCAACGACTTCAGGCGCTCGACTGGAACACGCTCATCCGCCAGTCGCCGGCTCGCGGCTTCACCGGAGCCCGCATCGATCTGATCCCGCACCAGCTCGCCATCGTTGCCGAAACCGCCGGCCGGCTGCATCCGCGCGTGCTGTTGGCCGATGAGGTGGGGCTCGGAAAAACCATCGAGGCCTGCCTGATCCTGCACCGCCTGCATCTCACCGGCCTTGCCGGGCGAATCCTGATCCTGGTGCCCGATCCGCTGGTCCACCAGTGGTTCGTCGAACTGCTCCGGCGCTTCAATCTGCTTTTCGCAATCTTCGATGAGGACCGCTGTTCATCCATGGAGGCGCATGACACGGAAGCCAATCCGTTTCTCGATTCCCAACTCATTCTCGCCGCAACCGATTTTCTAACAAACTCGCCGCAGCGCGCCGCACAGGCAAACGCCGCGGGATTCGACCTGCTCGTCGTGGATGAGGCGCATCATCTCGAATGGTCGCCTGAGCAGCCATCCGCCGCGTATGAAATGGTCGCCACGCTTGCCCGGGAAATCCCGGCGCTGCTGCTGCTCACCGCCACGCCCCAGCAACTCGGGCCGGCCGGCCACTTCGCACGCCTCCGCCTGCTGGATCCGGACCGCTATTCCGATCTCGACGCCTTCGTGGCCGAGAGTCATGCCTACGCACCGCTTGCTGCCGCAGTCGAGATTCTGAAAAACGGCGGCATTCCTAAAAACATCGAGTCCTTCACCGCGCGCTCGCCTCGTGCCACGACTCATCTAACAGAAATGCGTTCAGGCGACGAATCAGCCCGCACCGCGCTCATCGCGGAGTTGATCGATTCCTTCGGCACCGGCCGCGTGTTGTTCCGCAACACGCGCGAGCAGCTGCCCGGATTTCCCGAGCGCAGGCCGCACCTTCATCCATTGATGGAAGGCGAATCACCCTACAGCTGGCTCGCCGGCTTGCTCCGATCACTGCCGGAAAGCGAAAAAATCCTACTTATCACCAGTTCGCCTGAAGCCGCCATCGCGGTGCAGGAAAAACTGCTCGCGGAGATCCATGTGGAGGCCGCCTTGTTTCACGAGGATCTCACGCTGCTTCAGCGCGATCGCAACGCCGCATGGTTCGCCGATCCCGAAGGCGCGCGCATTCTCATCTGCTCGGAAATCGGCAGCGAGGGCCGCAATTTCCAGTTCGCCCGCCACCTTGTGTTGTTCGGCCTGCCACGCGATCCGGAAGTCCTTGAGCAACGCATCGGCCGGCTCGACCGCATCGGCCAGACCGGCACCGTGCACATTCATGTGCCCTACGGCATCGGCAGCCGCTCGGAACTCCACGCACGCTGGCTGCATGAGGGACTCGACGCCTTCACCCGTCCGCTCAAGGGAGCCACCGCCCTTGCATCCGTATTGCTCCCGGAGCTGGATGAGACCGATCGGGAAAACTTCGACTCGTTCCTAAAACGCAGCCGCGCGCTCAAGCAAAGCATCGCCCGCGAACTTGCCAGCGGCCACGACCGCCTGATCGAACTCGGTGCTCCCGCAGCCGCACTCGCGGCATCATTGATCCGTGATATCCAAGCCGCCGATTCCGACCCGCGCTTTGAAAAATTCGTCATCCGTTTGTTCGATCACCTCGGTCTCGACGTTTCCGATCTATCAACCCGCAGTTATCATTTCCACCGCGGCCAGCGCCACAGCGAGGCCTTCGCCGACCTGCCGCCGGAAGGACTGTCCGCCACATTCGACCGCGCCACGGCGCTCGCCCGCGAGGATCTCGCGTTTCTAACACCCGATCATCCGGTGTTCCGCGGCGCGCTCGAACAATTCCTCGATGGCGAATCCGGCAACTCCTCGTTCGCTCTTTGGAAAACCGGCAAGGGCAAGGCCGTGCTGCTCGAATGCGCCTTCGTGATCGAAGTCATTGCACCGACGCGCCTGCACCTCGACCGCTTCCTGCCGCCAACCGTCATCCACGTGATCGTCGATCACCAGGGACGGTCCGTTGCAAATCATCCGCCAAGCGCGGTGCTGCAAGCCGGCGACCCGCGCCGCCTCGTCAGTCAGGAAACGTTCCGCCGCGATCTGTTTCCAAAAATGCTGGAAGCCGCCCGCACGCTCGCCACCGCTGCCAGCGAAACCACCACGGAAAGCGCCCGTCATCAGGCTGCGGAAATACTCGGCAACGAACTCTCCCGCCTCGAAGATCTCGCCACCCGCAATCCACAGGTTTCACCATCGGAACTCACAGCTCTTCGAGTCCTACGCGATGAAACCCGCGCCGCCTTGGCCACCCCACGCATCCGCCTCGATGCCGTGCGGCTCATCTGGCGTGAGTAGGTGATTTGATCTGATGCTACTGAGAAGCGGGCTACTCAGGGTTCAGTTGCCGGTTCGCTTGCGGCACCATCAGCGGTTTGATGCCCAGTGCCGGAGCAGGTGAATCGTGTTGGAAACCCAGTTCGCCGCGCTCGATGCGGACGAACTGCGGGTCGCCGGCGATGCTGCCATCGCGGAGTTCCAGCGGCAATTTCTCCTTAACACTGTATTCGTCGAGATGCTCGGAAATCACCTGTCCGGTCTTGCTGAAGAAGATGTTGTTAGGCATGGCGGGCATACCGTTGTTGGGGAAGCGGAAGAGGATCTCGCCGCCGGCATGGAAAATGTTGCGCTCGAAGACCGGCCCGGACGTGCGGGCCATCGAGACTTTGGCATTGCCCGGCGTAATGAAAACGTTGTCGCGCACGATGCTATGGATGGTCATGTGGAGCTGGACGGGGCCCGCGACGTTGACTGAGAGATTGTTCTCCAGGATGCAATCGCGCGCCTGTTCGTCGAAGTAGTAGGCCCACGCGCCGTAGCTGCCGATGTCGGTGATGTCGCGGACAACGTTGCCGCGCACGACGACGTTGTTGCAGTAGGTGATATAAATGCCCGCGCCGTCGTGGAGTTCGCGCATCGCGCGGTAGATGAGGTTGCCCTCGATGAGGTGGCCGTTGCCGTTGGCGATGAGCGCGGAATACGTGGTGTCGTGAATTTCGTTGCCGGCGAAGCGGTTCCGCTGACCGCCGATGGAAACCGCGATGGCGCTCGGATAGAGCCGTCCGACGTGATGGACATGGTTGCCTGCCGCGACGCAGTCGTCCCCGCCCAGCCGGATGCCGCACGCACCCGTGTCACGCACGTGGCAGCCTTCGACGTGGAGTTGCTGACAGTTCAATGTGCGAATGCCCTGACCGGCGACGTTGAAGATCGACAGGTCTTGCAGCCGACAGTTCTTTGCATGGTCCACCTGGACAGCTCCAGCAAAGGCGCTCGCACCGAATCCACCGGGTATCATCGGCGTGGTCGTCACAGTCAACTCCAGCCCTTTCAACGTGACATCGCGCACGGGCTTTTCAAGTGAGCCGATGATGCGAATGATCGATTCCATCGTCGGCGCGAGCACCTCGGCGCTTTGCATGTCTTCGCCCTTTCGGGGCCAATACACGATGCGGCCGGCGCGTTTGTCGAGATACCACTGGCCGGGCGCGCGCAAGCCCTCGCGCACGTTCCAGACGACGAATTTTTTCACGCCGAACGCGCCGGGCGGATGACCCGCCGGAGTTGAAAATGTCAGTGTCTGTGTATCCGGATCGTGCGCTGCGAGGCCAACGCGCGTTTCGTCCCACATGTGATATACCGTCACCTCAGCGCTCGCCGGGTCCAGCCACGGGCCAAGGTCGCCGGGCCGATACCGCATCGTGGTCAGTTCTTCCGTCGTTGGTTTGCGTTTCCAACCGCCGGCGCTGGTGCTCACCCACGGCACATTGAACTCCGTGAGGTGAGTGAACGTGCCGGTCTCCGGCAACCGCGCCGGCATACAGATGGCTCCGTTGACGACCAGCATCCGGAAATCCTGGTTGCCGTCAGCCGCTTCCGGCACCGACGCAGCCCAACAATGTTCTCCGTCGCGTTCCCAACCGGTAATCCGCCGTCCCCCGACGAGCACAGGCGTTTCGCCCGGCGCGGCTTCGATGACGAGGCCGGAATCGGAGGAGTCCAGGTCGAGCGGCGCGTTGAGGAAATGGCGGCCGCCATGCACGATGATGCGGGCGGGTTTGCGGGCACGCGCGGCGTCGCGAGCGGCGGCGAGCGTTGCGAACGGCTTGTTTTTCGTCCCGGCGTTCGCGTCGTTGCCGTTGGGGGCGACATGAAAGACGCCTTCCGCGCCCCAGGCGGACGCGGCGAAGATGAAAAGCACTATAGAGAAACGGGCGGCGTGTGATCGATGCGAGTGTGGGGTGGTGTGCATGATTTGCTTCATGGCTTGTTCGCATTCGCCCGGTATGAATCAGTGAGCACCTTGCAAATTGACGCCTCAGTCCGCGGCCTCGGGCCGGGCGATGAGCTCGGAGAAACGATCCTCGAGTTGGGAGAGAATGGCGGGGTCCTCGATTTTTCCGCCTTCGGCCGTAGTGATGTAAAGGGTGTCCATGGCCACGCCTTTCTCGGTGCAGATGCGGGCGTGGGCGGTGTTGAGGCCGTATTGGTTGATGGTGTGGAAGAGGTCGTGCAACAGGCCGATGCGGTCGAGTGCCTGGAGCTCTACGGTGGTGCAGTTCGGGTGGAGGTCGTTGCTGACGTAGGCGCGCACCGGCACCGGAATGCCGTGGTCGGTGCGGGGTTTGAGAAAATTGACGCGGCGCTTGAGATATTTTTCAGGCTCATATTCGCCGGCGGAGAGGATGGCCTCGAAGGTGACCAGGAAGCGCTTGCGCGTGGCGGCGGAGGAGACGGCCTCGAAGTTGGTGGTGCAGACGCGGAAGATGTTCACCACGATGCCGTCGCTGCGGGTGAACAAATCCGCTGATAGAATGTTGATCTGTTCGGATGCGAGGGCGCAGCAGATTTTTTCCAACAGCAGCGGCTTGTCGCGGGTGGCGAGCACCACTTCGGAATAACCGCGGTCGGTGTGGTCGATCCACTTGATGCAGGAAGCGAATGGGTCCTTGGTCTCCGCCTCGCGATGGAGGAAATGGCGTACGGTTCGCACCTGGGTGACGATGGGCGCGGCTTGGCGGAAATGGAATGCGGCGGCGGGCATGCGCTCGAAATGGCGCTTGATGTCCGGGTGGTAGTCTTCACGCATCAGACCGATGACGGCTTCGCGCAGGGCGAGGCGGTCGGCGTCGAGTTTCCTGGAGTATTTCTCGCGGCCATCCTCAAGGAAGCTGTGCGCGGCGGAGTGAAGCTGGAGCATCAGGCTTTCCTTCCAGCCGTTCCATGCGTCGGGCGCGGTGGCATTGGAATCGATGAAGGTGAAGAGCAAGAGGGCGTCGAGATTGGAGGTGTTTTTGACGATGGCGCAGAACTCGGCGATGACCTCGGGGTCATCAAGATTGCGGGTGGTGGCGGTGCGCCAGAAGGTGAGGTGGTTGTCCACCAGGAACATGATGAGCGAGCGCCGCGCGCCCTGAATCTGCAGGCGGTTGCAGAGCTTGGCGGCGAGAATGGCGGAACCGTCGATGTGCTCGCGGACATTCTCGGCGCGGCCGGTGTCGTGAAGGATCACCGCGAGATAGAATGCGTAGGGATCGGCGATTTCATGAAACAGGCGCCGGTAGATGTTACGGCGCGGATTTTCCTCGGCGATGAGTTTGTCGAGTTCCTCCACGCAGCGCAGCGTGTGTTCGTCCGCGGTGTAGCGGTGGAAGAACTCGTGCTGGACGAGGCAGTCGAGCGCGCCGAACTCGGGCAGGTAGCGGCCGAGGAAGCCGATGCGGTGCATCAGTCGCAGTGTGCGCGCCACGTCGCCCTTGCGCTCGAGGATGGCCTGGAAAATCTGGCGGGGGGGGTTCGAGTAACGGAACGGGCGGTCGATGTCGTCCCAATGCTGGGCGATGAGCCGGCGCAGTTGCGGGCTGAGCTTGAGGTTGCGCAGCTGGCAGTGCTGGAAAAGCCGCATCAGGCGGCTGGGATCGTCCTTGAAAATGTCCTGGTTGGCGGGAAACAGGCGTCCGTCGCGCGCGATGAAGCCGTCGAATTCCTCGCGGCTTTTTTTCCGGAAGGTGAGGAACGAGCGGATGCCGGATTCGGCGCGCTTGTCCTGTTCGATCTCGAAGGCCTCCATCAGCGAGGTGGTGTGCTGATAGATATGTCTTGTGTGGCGGTAGTAGTCCCGCATGAAGGCCTCGGTGCTGCGCAGGATGTTGCGCTGCGGATAGTTGAAGGCGGTGGCCACCACGCCCTGCAGATGGAGCGTGAGCTGGTCGGTGCCCTTGCCGGTGTGATAGTGCAGCTCGTTGCGCACGCGGTGGAGGAAATCATAAGCCTCCTCCATTTCGCGGTATGCGGAGGCGGTGAGCAGTTTGCTTTCCACCAGGTCCTTGAGATTGGCGCTGCCCTTTTTCACGCGGGCGACCCACTGCACGCTGTGGTAGTCGCGCATGCCGCCGCAGCCTTCCTTTACATTGGGTTCCTGGAGGAAAACGGTGTGCGAGTATTTTTCGTGGCGGCTGCGCAGATCCTGGCGGCGCAGTTCGAAAAAGGCGGCCTGGTTCTTGTTGATGCATTCCCTGGCGAAGCGGTTGTGGAAATTGGCGAACAAGTCGGCGTCCCCGGCGATCAGGCGCGAGTCCATCAGCGAGGTTTTGTTTTCCTGGTCGATCTTCGCCTGCTCGACGCACTCGGTGATCGAGCGGCAGGCGTGACCCACCTTGAAGCCGACATCCCAGAGCGGATAAAGCACGTCCTGGACGAGTTCCTGGAGAGGCTTGGGCAGCTTGTTGGATGCGCGCGGCAGCAGGAACAGCAGGTCGATGTCGGAGCGTGGATTGAGCAGGCCGCGGCCGAAGCCGCCGGTGGCCACCAGCGCGATGTGGCCGGCCACTCCGTCCTTGCCGCGCGCCTTGATGGCGGCTTCGAGGATGGAGGCGAGCAGGGTATCGATGAGTGCCGCGCGGTCGGCGGCGATTTCGATTCCACCGGTTCCGGCGCGGTGGCGGGCGAGGATGCGCTTTTCCTCCGCTTCGAGGAAGCGCTTGTAGAGGGTGATGCGCTCGGCGGGTGAAAGCTGGCCTTCGATGGCGGGCTTGAAGGTTTCGCGGGCGTGTTGTTCGAGCGTCTTGAGGTAGTCGGCCATGCGTTGGGAACGGGAGGGTGGAGGCTTGTCTGGCGAGGTCAAGCGCGGTGAGCCATCCGCGTGCCTACCTTGGCGTAAAGTTCGGTCTGGCGGGATGAGTGGTCGGCGAGGTCGTGTTCCAGTTTCACCGCGCCGGGCTCGAAGATGGTGATGGTGGAGGATCCGCCGAAGGCGAAGTAGCCTTTCTCCGCGCCTTTTTCCACGGCGCTTCCGGGGCTGAAGGTTTGCCGGATGGTGCCCACGCAGGTGGCTCCGATTTCCAGCAACAGAACGGTGCCGAGGTTTTGCGTTTGCAGTGGAGTGATGGTGCGCTTGTTGGTCCAAAGGTAGGACAGGCGCTTGCGCAGCGCGATCGGTGAAACCGAAAACAAGAGCCCATCGATCAAGCGGGTTTCGCCGGGAGTGCCCGCGGCGGGGAAATGAAAACGATGATAGTCCACCGGGCAAAGGCGTGAGAGGACCAGCGTTCCATCCGCATACTTGGACGCGAGATTCGCATCGCCTAACAGTTCCGTGAGATCGAATTTCTGGCCTTTCACAAACACGCCTGCGATCTCTGAAGCGCGCTGGAAGCCGAGATGCCGGCCGTCCGCCGGAAACACCACGCTTGTTTCATCAAGGTCCACCGGTCGCGCTGAAGGCTTGAGCTTGCGGTAGAAAAACTCGTTGAAGCTGCGGAACGATCCGGGCGCATCCGCAAATTCCGAAGGGTCCAACCCGTAGCGCTCGATGAACGGAGCCACCCGCGCGGCGGACTTCGCGGTGCTCATGCGGCGGCCATACCACGCCGAGAAGAACGGACGTTTGACGAAGGCATTCAGCGAAATGGCTCCCAGTGGATGGCCGTAGGTCCAGCGCAGAAACTCCTCTCCATAAACCTCCTCGGTCTCGATGGCGCCGCTGTGGCGGTTGAAATATCGGATTGGTTCCACGCCGTGCTTCTAAGGGCGCAAGCCATGATTCGCAAGAGCCACGGTGGATATTCCCCGGAATGTGGTGCGGGAGCCACGGGGGCCGATTGGCGCTTGGCGATGGGTGTGCGGGGCATTATCAACGGGCCATGCGCGACGACATCGAACGGGTATTGATCGACGAGGAAGTGATTGAAAAGCGGCTCGACACGATGGCTGCGGAGATCGAGCGGGATTTCCCGAAAGGCCCGCTGGTGGTGATCATCCTGCTCAAGGGCGCGCTGGTGTTTGCCGCCGACCTGCTGCGGCGGGTTCCTCGGGTGCTTGAGATCGAGTGCCTCAACGTGGCGAGTTATCACGGCGGGGTGGAAAGCTCCGGTCAGGTGGATTTCCTCGACCGTCATTTTCCAGAAGTGCGGGGGCACCATGTGCTGTTGCTTGATGACATCCTCGATACCGGCCGCACGCTGCATGCGGTGAAGGCGCGCTTGCTGGAGGAGGGCGCGGAGGCGGTGCATACGGCCGTACTTCTGGCCAAGGACAAGCAGCGCGCCGAGGAGGTCAGCGCGGATTATGTCGGCTTTGAGATCGGTGATGAGTTCGTGGTCGGCTATGGCCTCGATTATCAGGGAAAATACCGCAACCTGCCATACGTCGGCGTGCTCAAGCTTTCGGTCACGCTTTGAACCTCAATCGCCGAGCCAGCGGTCGAGCGCGGATTCAAGTTCCTCGCTGCGCTTGACGTTGAAAGACTCGTTGGCGGCGACCGTGACGCGGCGTCCGGCACTGTTCTGGAAATGCAACAGCACCGGGGTGGGGCCGGGATGTTTGGCGAGCGCGTTGCGGATTTCCAACAAGTCCATCTCGCTGTGGCGGGTGGTCCATAGCATCAGTTCGAGCGGCCCCTTGCCATTGGCCGGGGCGCGCTTGGGCTTGAGTTCGCCGAGTTCGTAGCCGGTCAACCGGCGGCCGCCGGTGCGGTCGTCCACCTGCACCGCGCACTTGAGCCTGATGATCTTCCCGGGTTCTAACAACCCGGCCTCGCGGGCGGGCACGAAGGTTTCGCCCCACAGCATGATTTCGGCGTTGCCGGTGAAATCCTCGAGCACCATCACGCCGAAGGGCTTGCCGGTCTTGGTCACCTTGGACTCGATCGAGCGGATCATCCCGGCGAAGGGGAAACGCTCGCGCGGATTGGAAATGTCCAGATCCTCGATGAGTCCGAGCCGCTTGTAGCGCTCCGAGTCGATCACCCCGCGGAATTTGTCGAGCGGATGGCCGGTGACGTAAAAACCCAACAACTCCTTCTCGTGGACGAGGCGCTCGTCCTTGCTCCATTCCTCCACCGGAGTCTCGTTGGCGGCGGATTTCGCGGCTTGGGCGGGTGCGGCAAACTCCATCGCATCGAACAAGGAAACCTGGCCGGCGGCCTTGTCGCGCTGTGCGGACGAGGCGGATGCCACCACTTGTTCGAGGCGGTTGAACATGCCGGCGCGGGTTTCCCCGGTCCAGTCGAGCGCGCCGGCCTTGACCAGGTTTTCGAGGATGCGCTTGTTGACGACCTTGGAATCCAGCCGGGTGGAGAAATCCTCGATGGAGGAGAACTTGCCGTGGATTTCACGCTCGGCGATGGCGGCGGCCATCGCGCCCTCACCGCAGTTCTTGATGGCGGCCAAACCGTAGCGGATGCCTTTCACGCCGTTGAGCGCGACTTCCGGCGTGAAGCGCAGCAGTGAGGCGTTGAGATCAGGCGGCAGGATCTCGATGCCCATGCGGTGGCACTCGGAAACAAAGACGCCGATCTTGTCGGTGTTGTGGATTTCGTTGGAGAGCAGCGCGGCCATGAACTCCACCGGATGGTTCGCCTTGAGATAGGCCGTCCAATACGAGATATGCCCATAACACGCCGAGTGCGACTTGTTGAAACCATAGCCCGCGAACATTTCGATCTTGTCGAAAATCTGGCCCGCCAATTGCGCGCCGATGCCGTTGGTCTTCGCCGCGCCTTGGACGAACTTGCCGCGCTCCTCGGCCATTTTCTTCGGGTCCTTCTTGCCCATCGCGCGGCGCAGCAGGTCGGCGCCGCCGAGCGTGTAGCCGGCCAGCAGCTTGGCGGCGTTCTGCACCTGTTCCTGATAGATCATCACCCCGTAGGTGTTGCCGCAGACCTGTTCCAACAGCGGATGCTCGAACATCGCCTTCTTGCGGCCCTTTTTCACATCGAGCATCTGATCGATGAACTGCATCGCGCCGGGGCGGTAGAGGGCGAGCAGGTCGATGATGTCGTCGATCTTCTCAATCTGGTATTTGCGGCAGGTTTCCACCATGCCGCCTGATTCGAGCTGGAAGACGCCCATCGTCTCGCCGCGGTTGAGGATTTCAAAGGTCGGCTGGTCATCGAGCGGCACTTTTTCAATGGTGAAATCCGGCTTGTGCCTGCGGATGTGGTTCACCGCCTCGTGGATGACGGTGAGGTTCCGCAGGCCGAGGAAGTCCATCTTGAGCAGGCCCACCTCGGTGATGGCTCCCATGTCATACTGGGTGACCACCTCGCCCTCGTTGCCGCGGGTGAGCGGCACGTGCTCGTCGAGCGGGCGGTCGCCGATGACGATGCCCGCGGCGTGGATGCCGACGTTGCGGTTGAGCCCTTCGAGCGTGAGGGCGTGGCGCCAGAGTTCCTGATAGGTGGAGGAGGCCTCGACCACATCGTGCAGCTCGGTGTTCTTGTCGAACTCGCGGCGCAGGATGGAGGATCCGTATTTATCCTTGTCCTCTTTTTCGTTGGGTTTCGGGTCGATGAGTTTCGAAAGCCGGTCGCCATCGCCATAGGAAAGGCCCATCACGCGGGCGACATCGCGCACCACGCTCTTGGCTCCCATGGTGCCGTAAGTGATGATATGGGAAACACTGCGGTCGCCGTATTTTTTCCTCACATAATCGATCACCTCGGCGCGGCGGGACTGGCAGAAGTCGATATCGACGTCGGGCGGGCTGACGCGTTCCGGGTTGAGGAAACGTTCGAACAACAAGCCGAACTCCAGCGGGCAGATATCCGTGATGCCCATGGCGTAGGAGACGAGCGAACCCGCCGCCGATCCACGGCCGGGGCCGACCGGGATGTCGTGATCGCGCGCCCACTGGATGAAGTCCGCGGTGATGAGGAAGTAGGAGGCGAAGCCGAGTTGGTTGATGGTGCCGACTTCGAAGGTGAGGCGTTCCTGGATGTCCGGGCGCACGGCTTTTTCCGCGCCGTAGCGCTTCACCAAGCCTTCCTGGCAGACGCGCATCAGGTATTCCTCGCGCGGGCTGCCATCCGGCGTGCCGAACTGCGGGTATTTCTCGGACGAGGTGGAGTCGAGCTTGAGCTCGACGTTGCAGCGCCCGGCAATCTCCAGCGTGGCATCGCAGGCACCCGGGACATCCGCGAAGATGGCGCGCATTTCCTGAGGGGTTTTGAAATAGACCTCCGGGGTGTAGCGCATCCGGTTTTCATCGATGAGCAGGTGGCCGGTGCCGATGCAGATCATCACGTCGTGCGCCTCGTGGTCGTCGCGCTTGAGAAAATGCACGTCGTTGGCGGCGACGGTCTTGATGCCGTATTCGGCGGCGAGTTTCAGGAGTCCCGGAGTGACGCGGCGCTGCGGCTCCAGGTCGTGGTTGTGGATTTCCACGTAGGTGTTTTCCCGGCCGTAGATTTCCACCAGTTCGGCAAGCGTCTCGCGGGCTTTATCCTCGTCGCCGGCGAGCAACCACTCGTTGACCGGGCCCGAGATGCAGCCGGTGAGGCAGATGATGCCCTTGGAAAACTCGCGCAGCGCCTCGCGGTCCACGCGCGGCTTGCCGTAGTAAAGGCCTTCGAGGTGGCCCTTGGAAACGAGTTTCGACAGGTTGTTCCAGCCCTCGTTGGTTTCCGCCAGCAGCGTCATGTGGGTGGCGCGCTTGCGGCCGATCAGGTCCTTCTTGTCCGTCATCAACTGCGGCGCGAGGTAGATCTCGCAGCCGAAAATCGGTTTCACGCCGTGTTTCTTGCAGTTTTGGAAAAATTCGATGGCCCCGTAGAGGTTGCCGTGGTCGGTCATCGCCACCGCCGGCATGCCGAGTTCCGCCGCGCGTTTGGCCAGATCCTTGGTGCGGATCATGCCGTCGAGCAGGGAAAACTCAGTGTGGACGTGGAGGTGGACGAAGGAATCGGACATCGGGAAGCCAGACGCTAGCGGACCCGTGCCCGAGGGCAAGCGGTGGGTGAAATCCGGCGGGTCTTTTCCCGCTCACAGCCCGCTTAGCACCGGTGTCTGCGTGCCCGGATGGTCCTCCATCGCGCGGCGGCCGTATTGCATCCAGCGGAAGGCCACCATCCAGCTCATCCAGATCAGCGGATAGGCGAAAACCAGACCCACCACCAGCGCCAGCACGCCCGCGATGAAGATCGCCAGCGACACCAAACCCAGCAAAAACAGATTGAGCCGGTTGTTGGTGGTGATCGACGAACTGTATTTGAGCGACTCCAGCACCCCGAGGTTGCGGTCCACCATCGCGTTCATGAACTGGCCGTAGCGCAGCATCAAATAAATGCCCGGCACCACCAGCAGCACGAAACCCACCATCACCATCGCGGCAAAGAGGATCGAAGCCCCGATGGCGGGCAGCAGTTTCCGGCCTTCGCCAAACAACTGGCCCACCGAGACTTCCTTGCCGGAAACCAGGTTGAGCCCCACCCGCACCAGGCCCAGCGAGAGGAAAACCCCAAGCACTTGCGAGACGATCACGTTGAGCGCACTGCCGTTCTGCTGGTATTGGAAACTTCCGAAGCCCTTATCCGATTGAAATTCGCTCTGGCTGGTGCCCAGCCCGAGTGCGGTGTCGATCATCGTCAGCAGGATGCTCGCGCCGATGCTCAGCCCGATGTAGGTGAGGCCCACCAGAAGGATCATGGCGAAATTCCGTTTGGTCAGCTCGAAGGCGCGTTTCACGCATTCGCCCACATCGAGAGGATCGCTGCCGGGCATGATTTCCTGCAAACCGCCGCCTTTTGTCGCCAACGGCTCATCCCATGCGCTTTGCGGGGCGGCGTAGGGATTCGCGGGATCGGCGGGCACCGCGGACTCCTGCGGGCGGGACGCCAACAAGCCCTCGACCTGCCCGGCCGGCTGCCAATCCTTCATTCCGGAGGTCCAAACCAGGTCCTTTTCCGCGTCCAGCCCGCCGCTGCGCGCCAGTTCCCGCAGTTGCTCGAAACTCACCGGCCCGCCCTGCTGACCGCCTTTTGCATAAAACCATTCGTTCATCGGGTTCACTTCCTATCGGATCCCTCCGGCCCCGGCAAGCATCCAGATGCCAGTGAAAATCGGTCAATTTCCCCCTTGCACCACGGGGAAACCGTCGCTTTGTTGCTCATGCTACTTTTGTAGCCGAGCCCCCAAACTCCCCCAAGTGCCGTCATCCGGCGCTTTCCGTCCGCGTGATCCAGCCTGCTGAATCAACCTCAATGGCAAGCCGGTGCTCAACCTCACCAGCGCCAGCACTACGCTGGGCGATTCCTGGAGCATCGTGGATGTGTCCACACTCAGTGAAAGCTACGGCGGCACGTTTGCCGTCGAGAGCGCGGTAGGACCATTCAGCAACAGCAGCGGCACCTGGACCATCAGTGAAAAATCCGTCACCTACTACTTCGTCCAATCCACCGGCGTCCTGAGCGTGGGCCCGCTGGGCGGCGGCTACACCAGTTGGGCGGCAACCAATGCCGGCGGCCAAGCCGCCAATCTGGACTTCGACGGCGACGGCATCGACAACGGCGCGGAATTCTTCATGGGCACGGCGGGCAATGCCTTCACGGCCAACCCGCAGCCGGTGTGATTACCTGACCGGTGGCTGCCGGCACCACTGGTGCCAGCGCCATCGTCCAGGTTTCCAACAACCTGAGCACTTGGACCAATGCCGCAGTGACCTATCCCGGCAGCGTGAATACCAGCAACCCGGCACAAATCCAGTTCACGGTGCCCACGGGCCAAGGCAAGCTCTTCTACCGTCTGACCGTGACGGTGACGCCCTGAGAAAGCATGCATCAACTCCGGCGCTACCCACACCGGCGGCGCCGGATTCAGTAACCAAGGAAATTTTCCAGCAGCTTCTTGCCGTCCTGGGTGAGGATGGATTCCGGATGGAACTGCACGCCGTGCACGGGGTGCTCCTTGTGCATGAGGCCCATGATTTCCCCCTCCTCGGTCCAGGCGGTGATTTCCAGGCAGTCCGGCAGCGTCTCGCGTTTCACGATGAGCGAGTGGTAGCGCGTGGCCTCAAACGGGCTGGGCATGCCGTCGAACACGCTCTTGCCGGAGTGGTGGATGGGCGAGGTTTTGCCGTGCATCAGGCGGTCGGCGCGCACCACGTCGCCGCCATAGACCTGGCCGATCGATTGGTGGCCGAGGCAGACGCCGAGGATCGGCGTGGTGGGGCCGAGCCGGCGGATGAGTTCCAGGGAAATGCCGGCCTCATTGGGCGTGCAGGGGCCGGGCGAGATGCAAATGCGCTCCGGCTTCAGCGCCGCCACCTCGTCCACCGTGATCACATCGTTGCGGAAAATCTTCATCTCCGCCCCAAGCTCGCCGAAGTATTGCACGAGGTTGTAGGTGAAGGAGTCGTAGTTATCGAGGATGAGGAGCATTTGGGTAAAAGCTGAAATGCCGGGATTCTAAAATGCTGAGATGGATGTCAGTCTTCGAGGGTTTTTGCCAACGCGATGGCGCGGAGCATGCCTTTGGCCTTGTTGACGGTTTCGATGTATTCGTAGGTGGGATCGGAATCGGCGACGACTCCGGCACCGGCCTGGACGTAGGCCTTGCCGTCCTTGAGCAGGCAGGTGCGCAGCGTGATGCACGAGTCGTGCGAGCCGTCGAAGCCGAAGTAGCCGACCGCACCCGCGTAGGTGCAGCGCTTGTTTTTCTCCAGCGAGTTGATGATTTGCATCGCACGGATTTTCGGCGCGCCGCTCACCGTGCCGGCGGGGAATGTGGCGCGCAGCACGTCGTAAGCGCTGTGCGCGGGGTCAAGCTCGCCGCTGACGTTGGAAACGATGTGCATCACGTGGCTGTAGCGCTCGACGATCATGAAATCGTCCACTTTCACCGAGGCGTGCTTGGCAATGCGGCCGACGTCGTTGCGGGCGAGGTCCACCAGCATCAGGTGCTCGGCGCGCTCCTTGGGATCATCTAACAGATCGGCTGCCAGCGCGTCGTCCTCCTCCGGGGTTTTGCCGCGCCAGCGGGTGCCGGCGATCGGGCGGATGTCGATGCGGCCGTGGATCGAGCGCACATGGACTTCGGGCGAACTGCCGACGAGTGCGAAATCGCCGAGTTCGAGGATGAACATGTAGGGCGAGGGGTTCACGAAACGCAGCGCGCGGTAGAGGTCCACCGGCGGCAGCTCGAAGTCCGTTTCAAAACGCTGGCTGGGCACGAACTGGAAGATATCACCCGCGGCGATGAATTCCTTGCCGGCGCGGACCATTCCCTCGAACTCCTGCTGCGTCGTGTTGCTGCGGGCATCCACGGGTTCCACTTTCAGCAGGCCGTTGAGCGCCGGCACGTGCAGCGGGCGGTTGAGGATTTCCACGATGGCGGCGATTTTTCCGCAGGCTTCGGCATAGGCATCGGCAAGGTTTTCAAACTCGTCGAGGAAGGCATTGGCCACCACTTGCAGGCGGCGCAGGCGGTGATCGAAGACGAGCAGCGTGTCGGCCAGCATGAACACCGCGTCCGGAATACCGAGCGGATCCGGCGGCGGCGCGCCCAGCGTGGGCTCGAACTGGCGCACCGCGTCATACGAGAGGTAGCCGACCATGCCGCCGGAAAACACCGGCAGCGCGCCGTGGGTGACCGGCTTGTAGGCGGCCATTTCGCGTTCCAGCGCGGCCAGCACGTCATCGGGCGCGGTGTAGCTGCGTTTTTGGGAACCCTCGCGGATGGTGATTGCCTTGTCGCGGGCCTCGAACACGCGGCGCGGGTTGCTGCCGATGATCGACCAGCGGCCGCCTTTCTCCGTGCTCTCCGCGCTTTCGAGGAGGAACGAATGGCGGCTGTCGCGCAGTTTGAGATAGGCGGAAAGCGGGGTCTCGAAGTCCGCCGCGAGCTGGGTGTAAACGGGCACGACATTGCCGCGCTTCGCCAGCTCGGCAAATGCTTCCATGGATGGCTCGACCGGAATGGAACTCACAACGCCGCGAAGCATGCCCGTGAAACGCCGCAGGGCAAGCCCGGAGAGGGGGGGGCGGCGGACGCGGCCAGCGCAAGCGGCGGCTTGGAAGAAGACCCGCAACTGACCACAAAAACCGGCCTACAAATCCCGCGTGCGGCCGCACGCGGGATTTGCTAACAGAAATCACCGGTCCGGCTGGCAGACAGGGACAGGAAAAATCGCGCTTTGCGGAGTTTGCATCATGGATATCATGACACCATGTCCAATTTGAC
>CAXNHR010000027.1:0-21503 GCA_964202135.1 Luteolibacter sp.
GCGAGAAAGAACGACAATCCGTGTTTCTATTACCCGGATGTCTTCGTCACCTGCGAGGCTGAAGACGCCCAATCGCCCTTGGTGAAGCGTTTCCCGACGTTGATCATCGAAGTCCTGTCACCCTCCACCTGGCGCGTGGATCAGGGTGAAAAACTCCAGAATTACAGTCAGATTCCAAGCGTGCGTGAAATCGTTCTGATCGCGCAGGACTGGCCTGAGGTGATCGTTCATCGTCGTTCGGAAGACTGGCGGCCTGTCAGCTTCATACTTCCCGAAGATCGCTTCCGTCTTGAGTCGATCGGACTGGA
Source organism: Luteolibacter sp. (assembly GCA_964202135.1). Classification (GTDB taxonomy): domain Bacteria; phylum Verrucomicrobiota; class Verrucomicrobiia; order Verrucomicrobiales; family Akkermansiaceae; genus Luteolibacter. The sequence continues at coordinate 309 of CAXNHR010000027.1, forward strand.
AGTCTCTCTGGCGGAGATTTACGCATCCATACCGTTTCGTGAAAACGATTCGCGGCCTTGGTATCTCCAGCAGAATCCAAAAGCCTGATTTCCAATCCCATCACCTTAATCCCCAACCATGGCCCTCGAACCCGTCAAACAAGTCACCGGCACCGCGGTTTTCATCCCGGGCGCGGACATCGATACCGACCGCATCATCCCCGCGCGCTTCATGAAGTGCGTCACCTTCGACGGACTCGGCGAGTTCGCGTTCTATGACGTGCGCTTGAACTCCGAAACCGGCGAGAAGACCGACCACCCGCTCAACGATCCCCGTTTCTCCGGAGCTTCCATCCTCGTCGCCGGCGTGAACTTCGGCTGCGGATCATCCCGCGAGCACGCGCCACAGTCTCTGCGTAAATACGGTTTCAACGGCGTCATTGCAGAGTCCTTCGCCGAGATCTTCTTCGGCAACTCGACCACGCTCGCCATGCCCTGTGTGATCGCCACCGCAGCGGACATCGCCAAACTCCGCGACGCCATCGAAGCAAATCCCGTCACCAGCGTGACCATTGATGTGGACCAACTCCGCGTCACCACTTCCGGCGGACTCGACTTCCGGGTGACCATGCCGGACTCCGCCCGCGATGCCCTCATCTCCGGCCGCTGGGATCCGATCCAGGAACTGCTCGACAACGAAAAGGCCATCGAAGCCAAGGCCCGCGAGTTGCACTACGTGTGAGCTGCGATCATTCTCTCATCACCGTCAGCGAAACTTCGCGCTGATGCGGTGCCGAGCGGTGCTCGAAGAGGAAAATCATTTGAAAAGCACCTTGCCCGCGCGCTGCGGCGCATCGAGGCGGGCCAGCGCTTGATGATATTCATCTAACGTAAATGTGGTGTCCACCGGCTGCAAGAGCCTGCCAGCCGCGACCCGCGTGGCGAGATCCTGATAGACGGCGTGGACTTCAGCGGCCGGCGCGTTTTCCACCCAGCGGGTGACCCACAGGCCGCGCACGCGGATGTCGCGGAAGATGAGCAGCCCGTTGGGAAGCGTGAGCGGCTTGCGGCCCATCGCGCCGTAGGTGATGTGGGTGCCTCCCTCGCGCAGCAGTTTCATGACACGCAGCGCGCTCTCGCCGCCCACCGCGTTGAAGGCGAGCGCGGCTTTGGCTCCACCGAGCGCGGCTTTCGCGGCGGCGAGCCCATCATCGTCATCGAGGAAAACGTGGTCGGCTCCGAGTTTGCGGAGTTCATCCATCAACTCCGCGCGGCGGACGAAGGAAACCGTGTGGATGCCCAGATCGCGGGCGAGCTGGATCACGCAGCGGCCGACAGCGGAGTTACCGGCGTTCTGCACGATCCAATCGCCTTTCGCGGCGGCCTCGATGCCGTGCAACAACCTCCATGCGGTGGCGGGATTCACCTTGAGCATGGCGGCTTGCAGCGGATCGATGCCGGTCGGCAGTTTGAAAAGCGAGTCCGCAGCCACGGTGGTGTGGGTGGCCCAGGTGTCCGCGCGGCGCAGGAAAATCACGCGATCGCCCGGTTGGAACGCGGCGTCGCCACTGGTCACAACTTCACCGCAGCCTTCCACGCCGGGCGTGGCGGGCAGGTCGAGTTTCACGCCGTAGGTGCCTTCGATGGTGTTGAGATCCGCCGGGTTGATCGGCGCGGCGAGGATGCGGACGAGCACTTCACCGGCCTGCGGCGGACGCGGTGAAAAGTCCTCGATTTCAAGCGTCTCGGCGGGTTTCCCGGTCTGGCGGATGATCAGGCGCATGCCCGTTGGGGCGCTTGTGTCGGAGCTCATGTGGGAACTTTGACAGATGGAGGCGTCGTGCCAAGGAGGAAGGGCATCAAAGCATTTTTGATGCATCAGCGCGGCATTCCGGGTATTGCAGCGCGGGTGCGGATGGGGCATGCTCAACGCGATGGAATCCGTGTTTCATTGGCCGGAGTTTTTGCCCGCGTTCGAGCGCGCGGCAAAACATGCCGGCTTCACCCCGGAAATCCTGGCGAAAACCGACGCCGGGCCCCTGGTGGCATGGCGCAAAGCGGGTAATGGGCCGCGGATTTATCTATCAGCCGGCATCCATGGCGACGAACCGGCCGGTCCGCTCGCGCTGCTCGAACTGATGCGCGCCGGTTTTTTTGCCGGCGAAACCGATTGGGCCATCTGCCCGGCGCTCAATCCCACAGGTCTCGCCGCTGCTTGCAGGGACAATGCGCAAGGAACGGATTTGAACCGCGATTACCGCCTGCAGCAAAGCCGCGAGGTGACCGCGCACGCCGCGTGGTTGGCCGCCGGTGCGCTGCCGAGCTTGTTTGTCTCGCTGCACGAGGATTGGGAAGTCTCCGGTTTTTATCTCTATGAAATCAACCTCGGTGCGGACGACCCGCGGCGTGCCCGCGGGATCATCGCCGCGGTGAAGCCTTGGTTTCCTCCAGAAGCCGGCCCGGATATCGACGGCCATCTGGCGCGTGAGGAGGGCTGGATTTTCCATGAAGCCGAGGCCGATGTCCCGGAAGGCTGGCCGGAGGCGATTTACGCGGCGAAACTCGGATGTCCGCTCTCCTTCACCTTCGAGACTCCCAGTCATGCCGGGCTTGCCGCGCGGGTCGCCGCACAGTGCGCCGCCGTCCGGGCTGCCTGTGCGGTTTTCTGAGATTCGCCAGAGGCATGCAATTTCCGATCAAGCGGGCTAGACTCGCGCGCGCTCATGGTGTGTTGTCTTGCCCGCAATGAGTTCCAGCGAGCCCAAAACCGCGCAAGTAAGCCACGATCTTGAGATCAAGGACGCCCATTTGATTTTCAACCGGGTTTGGAAGGAACTGGAGAATGATTTCGGTCGCAAGAACCTGCTTTTTCCCAAGGAACTCATCCTTCTCGGTGGCGCTCCCGGCGCCGGCAAGGGAACCCATACGGATTTCATCCGCAAGGTGCGTGGCATCTCCTCGAGCCCGATCATCATGAGCCAGCTGCTGGACTCTCCGGAAGCCCGCAAGATCAAGGCGGGCGGCGGCATGGTGGGTGACGAGGAAGTGCTGCGCCTGCTGCTGCGCGAATTGCTCAAACCGGAATACCGCGACAGCACCGTGCTCGATGGATTCCCGCGAACCAGCGTGCAGGTGGAATGCCTCAAGATGCTCTACGACCAAATGATCTCATTGCGGCGCGAGTTTTCCAACACACCCGAGGCCCATCATTTCAAGCAGCCGATCTTTCACATCATGGTGCTTTTCGTGGACGAAGCGGAGAGCGTCGCCCGCCAACTCAAGCGCGGTCGGGAATCCGTAGCTCACAATAACGAGGTGCGTCAGTCCGGAGTGGGTGAGTTGGTGGAGGAGCGCGCCACGGACTTTGATCCGGAACTCGCCCGCAACCGCTATCGGACGTTCAAGGAAAAGACCTACGATGCGCTGGTCTCGCTCAAGCAGATCTTCCACTATCATTTCATCAACGCGCAGGCCTCCATCGAGATCGTCCAGCGCAACATCATCCGCGAGCTGGAATACCAGAGCTCGCTTGAGCTCGACCCGCGCACTTATGACACGCTGCGCCACATCCCGTTGGCCGATGAAATCGTCAAGCACGCGCGCCAGGAACTCGTCAACCGGCTCGACAGTTACGAGGTGGAGCACGCGCAGATGTTCCATGCTGTCGTCGGTTTCATCCAGCACAAGACCATGCCCATCATCATGCGCTATGCCGTGAGCGGGCGGGCAATGATCAATACGGAGGATGTATTGTTTGAAAACCCGGTGGCTCTTGCCATCCTGATTGATATCTTCTCGGAGCGGGGCTTCCGCGCCAGCGTGGACATCCATCACCAGGAAATCCCGGTGCGATTTGACGCGGCCACCGGCTTGATCGAAACGCGGCGCAAAAAGGTTTATCGCATCACCGTGCTGTTCTCGGGTTCGACCATTCGGCGTGGTTGACCGGTGGGTCAGCTTCCGATCGGATGCCAGACGGTCTTGGCTTCGGTGAAATCGCGGATGGCATAGGGCGAATCGTGTGCGGCGGAGAACCAGTCGGTGTCCGGGTTGTGGATTTTCACCCGCTTGACACTCTCCGCCGCACCTTGTTGGAGAACTGTGGCATCGGCCTTGTCGGCGACAGCGGAAATGGCGCGGATGTGTTCGTGATTGGCGAAGGTGGCAAGCATGTCGACGCGATCGCCGGTGAGCAGGTTGACCACGCCGCCGGGCAGGTCGCTGACGGCGAGCATTTCTCCTAACAGAATGGAAGGGTATGGTGTCTTGCGCGAGGCGAGCGCGACGACCGAGTTCCCTGCGGTGATGGCGGGGAGGATTAAAGTGATCAATCCCAACAAGGGCGCGTCTTCGGGCGCGACAATGCCGACAATGCCGACGGGCTCGGTGACGGTGAAGTTGAAATGCGGGGTGGCGACCGGGTTCACGCTGCCGAGCACCTGTTCGTATTTGTCCGCCCAACCGGCGTAGTGAACGATGCGCTCGATGGCGGCGCGGACCTCGCGGGTGTTGGTCACGGCGGCCATTTCCGCGGAGCGTGATTCGAGCATTTCCGCGAGGCGGTAGAGGATTTGGGCGCGGTTGTAGGGCGTGCGTTTCGCCCAGCCCGCGCCGGCCTTGGCGGCGGACTCCACGGCGTTGCGGAGATCCTTCTTCGTGCACAGCGGGATGTTGCAGAGGAAATTCCCGGCGTTGTCTGTTAGGGGAGCTACGCGACCGGACTCGGAGCGGATGAAGGCACCGCCGACGTAGCACTTGGAGGTTTTGGTGATCTTGAGGACCATGAGGTGATTTAGGAGCCGGATTGCGGGATGACAAGATTCAAGAATTCAAGAATTCGGAGAAGGTGGTCGGGTGGCCGGTTTTCTTGCCGCAAAGTGGCTGCGGCGTCTCGCCACAGGCCGTCCCGGCGCATCTCGCTTCGACTCCGAATTCCTACCACGCCGATCTTCTCCAAACACGATCCATCACCCCCATTCTTGCCACGCCAAAAAATGTTCTTATGAATGCCAATTTGCCATAAATTGACAGGTCTGACACGCTTTCTATGATCCGGGTTTTTTTCATCTGTGTCAAGAATGGCGAAATTCTTTGAAAGCATGATCTTTTCTTCCAAAAACTCCTTGTTTTCCGCTCCGGTGATCAGGGTGCTTATGGGAAGCGACCACGCGAAGTTCATTGCCTCTGGAATACTGAACTTGTCGGGGATTACGGGATTTTCCGCAGTAATATCATACATGTTCTTCACTGACCTGCATAACGCATGCCGGCGAACCATCAATCTCCTGATAAACTGCCGATATTAGCTTCTCTTCGGCAATGAATGACGGGATCTCGGAAGGATCCATGAGCATGAGGGCGGTGGACCAGACTTCCGCGAGGGCGGCGGTGGGTGCCAGCACCCAGACGCGATCGCAGCGGCTGGCGGGCAAGAGTCCGTCCCCGGCGGGGTGCATGATGTGGCTGCCCTGGATGCCGGTGCCGGATGCGCTGAGCGACTGGTTGGAAAGTTCCAGGCGCAGGCTTCCCTCCGCGGCTGTTAGATCGACCGGCCATGCGCTCGGGCCGAAGGCGAGCATGGAGCTGGCACCGGCAGTCAACAGCGCGTCTTCCGCGCCCCAGTCGGTGAGGATTTGCTGGAGTTGATCGAGCGCGAAGCCTTTGCCGATACCGCCGAGGTCGATCTCGCGGCCGGGCTCGATGCAGGTGACGGCGGCAACATCGGGATGGATGATCAGGCTGCCAGTGACGGGCGGAGGCGGGCCGGCAGCGCCGGATTTGCGGTGTTCGATGCGTGCGCCTAGGGTGATATCGAAGAGGCCGCCGGTGCGGGCGTGGGCGTCGAGCGCGAGCAGGAGGCATTGGTGGCAGGGCTCGCTGAGATAGAGCGTCTCGCCGGCCCGCATCCGGTTGATGCGCGAGATTTCGCTGTCTTCGATGAAGCGGCTGAGGCGGGCCTCAAGGACGTCGATCCATTCGAAGCATTCGCGCGCCATGTCGCGCGCGCTCCGCTCGTCCTCGCCGCGGAGCCGCAGGCCGAAGGTGGTCTGCATGGCCTCGTGGCTGAAATGCCGCGAGTCGGCGAGTGGTCCTGCGGGATTCATCAGTCTTCGGCGTTCATCCAGAGTTCCCAGATGTCATTTCTAACAAACACGTGCAGCGGCACGTCCGCGCGCAGCCCGCGGGGCAGCGGCTTGTGACTGTCGGCGAGTGCGGACATCACGGCTTCCGCGCGTTCCGGCATGGCGAAAACCAGCGGCAGCTGATCGAGTTCCGGCGGCGGCTCGTTCCAGTAGCCGGTTTTTCCCAGCGAGCGCAGATACCATGGCAGAGGCCAGTAATCGCTGCCGATCACGGCGACGGGTTCGAGCGTGCCGCCGGGCGCGATTTCGCGCAGCTCGCCGAGCCATGACTCCAGCTTCGCAAGGTCCCGGCGGGTGGGGACATAGGCGAAGGGATTGCGATCATCCGAAGCAAGGCGGCCGGTGGCGGCGCGGGCTTGCCGGGACTGTGTGACGAGAGCGGTGCCGGCCAGCGCAACCAGGGCCGTTTTGGCAAGCATGCCACGCCGCGGTATTTCTGTTAGAGAAAATCCCGCCAGCAGGCAGACGTGGGCCCATGGCAGGCAGGCGAGCCACGGCGTCTTGTAGGCGAAGAAGCTGTAGATGATGAAGTGCCCGGCTGCGGAGTAGGCGAGAAAGCGGATGAACGGGCGGGTCGCTGCGGCTCGCGGCGTATTGCGAAAGCTGGCGGCAAAGGCCCACACGGCGAGCAGCACAACGGGAGTTCCGAACCACCGGAGACCGGCGGATTTTTGCGGCAGGGAGAGCAGCTGGAAATAATAGCCAAAGGGTTTGTCGTGCCCCTCCACGGTTTCGTAAACGAAGAAGGTGCGCACGGCATCGAGCGCGCCGCGCGGATGCTGGAGGGCGTCGGTGAAGAAAAAACCGGCGCTTAGGATGAATGTGAGAAGTGACAGGGCGGCCGGGACGCGCCAGCTTCTGGCGATGGCGGAAACGTCGAGGTTCTTGCGGTTTTCCCATGCCAGCAGCGCGGCGGCCGCAGACCATGCGAGCACGCTGATGGCGAAGGTTTCCTTGGTGGCGAACATCAGTCCTAACAGAAAACCCGGAGCTCCATGGCGGGCGAAATGGGTCAGTGAAAACAAAAACGCCATTCCGAACAGCACGAGCAACGGCTCGTGGATGAACATCCGGCTGTAATAAACCAGCAGCGGCGAGGACGCGAGAAGCGCGGCGGCCAGCAGCATCGGCGCATCGCCGAAGCGCCTGCGTCCGATTAGCGGCAAGAGCACGAGCAGGGTGCCGGCGATGGCCGGGAGCGTGCGCAGGGTCCATTGGGTCATTTCGCCCCAGGTATTCTCACCGCGCGCCTTGCAGAGCGGGATGGCGAGATCGGCGAGCAGCGGGCCGTGGTAATGGGTGGGATCGAAGGTCGCGCCGCCGGATTCCATGCGCGTCGCGGTGATGCGCGCGCCGGTGGCTTCATCAGCATGAAACGGCCGGTCGGCGAGCATGTCGAAGCGCAGGAATGCGCCGCCGAGCAGCACGGCGACCCAACAGGCGATGATGACGGATCGTTTCATCAATTCGCGGGATACGATGAAAGAATCCATCTTCCCGCAATGTTAAATCCATGCTAATCCGAGCCGAGGTTTTCCATTTCCTCGCGCATGAAATCCATCAGCCGCTGCATCTCGCCGAGGTGACGGCGCAGGCGGTCTTCCGTGCCCGGCTGCGGCTGGGCACCGCGGGGTTCCGCCATTCTTCTAACAGCCATCGGCATGGGCTCCTCGGGCGTCCGCACTTTTGCCAAGGCCGGGTCCTGCGGCTCGGCTTCAAGAAGTTTCACAATCGCCGCGGCGGGCATGACAAACGAGCGGGTGCGGTCGGCCCGCGCCATGGTGATTCCCACGACGCGGCCTTTCAAGTCCACGACGGGCCCGCCGATCTGGTCCGGGCGCGGGCGCATATCGGTCTGGATGACGCGGGTGAAAGAATCGCGCACACGGCTGATCGGGCCGCCCATGCGTTCCATCTGGCGCAGGCGGTCGCCGGGGAAGTTTGGCAGTTCCGGCCGGTTTCCTAACAGGACATCCACGTTCTTGACGGCGGTGCCCGAGCGCACTCCGAGCGTGACGGAATTCCCTGGTTCGAGGCCGACGAGCGAGTTCTTGAGTTCGAGCACTCCGGAGATCGGACGTTCGCCGACCTTGAGAATGATGTCGCCCGCCTTCAGGCCGGCAGCCACGGCACCGGAGCCTTCCGCCACTTTTTCGATCTTCACTCCCGGCCCTTCGAAATCGAGCGTGCCGATTACTCCGAGAAAGGCGCTGTCGGTCTCGCGCAGGTTGCGTTCCAAGACGCTGACCACACCAAAGGCCGCGGGTCGTCCGTCCGGCTGCGCAGCGGCGAGGAAAGCGCCGAGCGGCGGACTCTCCATCGACCAGCGCGCCGGGATGAGCGGGCTGCCGGAGGTTTGGAGAACCGCAAGATCCTCGTCCTCATAAACACCGGCGACTCGCGCGGCGAGAACCACGCCGCCCGCTCCCTCGATGCGGATGTTGCCTGCCCTGGGCGCCACCTCGCTCCACTTGGTGAGGACACGGTTTCCGTCACCGATCACGGTGCCGTATGCGAGGCGGCGCTTGCCGGACCAGACGCGCACAGTGGACTTGGCGGCTTCTGTAAGAATGGGTTGTATCGCATTGTTGAACTCGTCGGTCTGCGCCTCCACCGCCTGTTGTTCCTCAGGACGGAGCAGTGGAATATCATCTTCAGCAGTTGCCACGCCGTGGAACCAGAGCACACCCAGAATAGAAAGGATTGTATTTTTCATCTCGGTAAGTCTTTTCAACGTTCTTCGAAAAGCTCGCTGCGGCGCTTCAGAGTGACCTGCATTTCAAGCTCGCGACGGTCGCGCTGGACGCCGAGTTTCACCTGATCGCCGGCCTGGCGTTTGGCGAGGATTTGCAACAGTTCGCCGCCATCGCGCACCTCGCTGCCGTCAATGCTGCGGATCACATCGCCAGTGCGGACGCCGGCGGCGGCGGCGGGTGAGCCTTGCACCACACTCTCGACAATGACGCCCAACATGCCGCGCATCATGGCCATGCCGATACCAAGCACGGGCATCTCCGGGTTGGCGAAGGGATTGAGCGAGAGCGAACCCCAGGTCTCGCCGGCAAGAATGCGGTCCCAGTCCTCGCGAAAGCCGTCGATTCCGGCGTGGTTGTTGTTGGTGAGGGATTTGCCGATCGACGAATGGATGGCGATGAGCCTGCCATCGAGATCGAAAAGCGGGCCGCCGGAATCACCACCGATGAGCGTGCAATCGCTGGTGAGGAAATTTCCCGGCCCCTTGGAAATGACACGACCGAAGCGAACCGGCGGCGTGCGCGCGGCGTCGAAGCCCGCCGAGTGGCCGAGCGCGACGACCCAGTCGCCGGCATCCAGCGGTTTGGAAGCGCCGAGTGCGACGAAGGGCCACTTGCCCTCATCCTGGATTTTCACCATTGCGATGTCCTTCGAGTAATTCGCGCCGAGCACCTCGCCCTGGACCTGTTTGCCATCGGGGAAGACGACCATCACGGATTCCGCGCCCTGAATGACGTGGGCGGCGGTGAGAACCAGGCCGTCCTCCGCGACGATCACGCCAGAGCCTGAAGCACCCGTGCGGTCTGAAAGCAAGGCCACAGTGGCGGGCAGCACATTGCTGGAAACCGCAGCCACTTTCGCTTCCAGCATTTCAAGATCCTGTATGCTGTGTGTCCGCTCACGCGCCTGCAAGGGCAGCGCGGCGGGCAGCAGCCAGAGGCCGACGATTGGTAGAATGCTACGGGCTTTCATGGTTTCGTGCTGCAGAGCGCCACTCGCCTGGAATTTTGTCTGGATGCGCGGATATTGTGAAACGGGTCCACAAATCAAACGACGGATCGTCACTCCATCGATGACGCCAAGCGGCGAGTTGGAAGCAAGAGATTCAAATAAAATGCACCGGTGTCCAAAATCAAGGTGGAAAATACTCATTCTGAGCGGGTTGCGCGTGTCTGTCGTGGTCTCTGAAGGGCTTCCGTTTGCGAGATCGAAATCACCCTCCCGAAGTCCCGCAACGCAAAATAGTGGCAATCAAACCAAGTCTGATCAGGGAAGAAACCTTGAGGCCGCTCGTTTGAAATCTTTGTCGCTCGTGCTGATCGCTTCATCAAAGCCCGGGCATTCATGCCGGAATTGGGAAATGGCGGCGCATACCTGCCAATCGCGATAGGGCGGTGGGTGGAATCAGACAAGCTCCATCGCCGGCTTTGTCGGCGACTGAGCAAAAGTGGACAGGTTTTGGAGATCATACTGGCGGCTTAAATACGGTATTCAGCGAGGATGTCGGGCCACTGTGGTGACTGTGGCGTGGGCGCGCGGGAGATGACGCGGAAGCTTCGCGGTTGTTGGACAATGAGGACCTGCTTGGATTCTCCGGGCGTGATCTCCCAGCGGCGACCTAGTGCATCGTCCTTGAAATAACTGTGCATTTGGAACAGCCTGTGCCATGATTCGATCATGGCACGGGCCGCTCAACCTCTTTTTCTGCAACCAGATCAAGTCATTCATCTTGAATCATTGCTGCGCCGCAGCACTATTGAACTCCGTATCGCAAGAAGATGCCGAGGCTGAAGGCTCCGGCGGTGGCTTTGGCGGTCAGGCTTTTGCCGGTGCCGGGGATGCCGACGATCAACAAACCCTTCGGCGCGGGCAGGCCGTAGGGTTTGGCCGATTCGCTGAAGGCTCCGGCGCGGCGCTGTAACCATTCCTTCAACAATCCGAGTCCGCCGATGTCGTCGAGTGACGTGGTGGCTTCGACGACTTCAACGAGTCCGTTCTTCTTCAAGGTGCGGGCTTTTTCGCGGGCGATGATTTTATGGTCGATGCCCTTTGTTTCCACCACGGACAAGGCGAACGCGTTTTCCGCCTCGGTGGTGGTCAGGCCGAGCACGCTTTGCAACGCGGCCTCGCGCACCACTTCGTGGATGTTTTTCAGTTTCGCCGACTTGACGATGCCATCGAGCACGGTGCCGAGTCCGGCGATACCGGGCAGGCTGAAATCGACATGGGTGATTTCTTGTTCGAGTTCAGGCGGCAGCTTGAGGCGGCAGCCAAGCAGGATGAGCGCGTGGCCGTTGGCCTTGGCGACGCGCAGGATGTCCTTGATCCGGCGAATCAGCATCGGATCGCTCTGGTCGAGGTGGAGTTGCAGATCGCGGAGCAGGACCACATGGCGCGGGCTGTCGGCGGCGAACATGCTGTCGAGCAACTGCAGTGCGTCGAGCGGATCGGGACAGGCGGTCAGCCCCGGCTGCATCCGCCACACCTCCATCCACAAGGCCAAGGGACTAAACTCCAAGGCCGTCATCCTCATCGGCATGCCGCCCCACAAGGATCTCGCCACGGATTACGCCCACTTCTCCTGGTTCATGGCCGTCAGCCGGGCACGGCAGTTGCTGGCGCTGGTGGAGGGCGGTTGACGGCCCGTGCCGGCCCCGGTATGGTATTCACGGTTCGCAGCATGCTGATCCAGCCCATCACTCCCGATGAAACCATCCAAGAGCATCAACCTGAAAAGCCGGGCCGCCGCCAAAGCCGCATCCCGGAAGGAGGATCTTAGGCGTTTGGAAAACGGCGAATCCCCGGAAGTGATCCAGCGGGAGAATTCCATCTTCCCGCCGGGATACTTTCAGCAGCATCGGATCAACAATTTCGCTTCGGCCATAGGAAAGTGAATTCCGGTGGAACTGGCTACCAGGAGTATCTGGGCTTTTTGAAGTCCCTTCACCAAACCGGTGCCGCTTTCTTTGTTGAGGGCGGTCAAGCGGTCAACTTTTGGGCGGAGTATGTTGATTCCATGGACCCGGCACGACCACTGGACGCGCTGCGTCCTTTTACATCGAAAGACTGCGATGTTTGGGTAAGTCACAGCGCTTGGGAGCAACTCAAACAAAATCCCGGAGGGGACCTCCGCAAAAGCACGTCTCCCGCTGATGGTCAACTTGCCATCCTCACCTTGGACCAGGAACCACCGCTTGTTGTCGATCTGATGACCACGGTTTACGGCATTCATGCCAGGGATTATCCCCGCTTGCTCGAACGGGTTTTGGATGATGGCACCGTCAAGGTTCTGGATCCCATCTATCTGTTTCTCAGCAAATGCCACTGCCTTCTCGGCCTGGACCAGCGCGGACGTCAGGACGAGCGCCACGTCCGCATGCTCGCGCTCATTCTTCCGGAATACCTGTCACTCCTCATTGCCAGTGCCGACGCGGAGAAACTCTCAGATCGCGCGATTCTCCGGGAAATCAAACTCCTGCTGAAAATCCTCGGCACCAACACCTGCCGCCGCGTCATGGCGCAGTTGGAAATCGACCCTGACTCCCTCATTCCATGGAAGCGGATGGAAACCTGTGGGCTGAAGTCATTGGAGGTTTTTGTCCAGGCCCAACGGAACCGCCGTCGCCCGCAATGATACCCTCGTAAGGTTCAAGCACCACTGCTTCGGCGTCCTCGAAGCGTTTGATCTTGAGCAACCACGCCTCGCGCTCGGTGGAACGTCCGCACTTGTAAGGTGAGTGCGGTGACCTGCGCGAATCATTCGGCAAACCCTGCCGCATCCTGAGTTCCTACCGCTCGCCAGATTACAACAAGGCGGTCAATGGCGCACCGCTCAGCCAGCACAAGGAGTTCACGGCACTCGACATCGCTTTCGACGGCGTGGGCCCGCAGCGCGTGTATGTCGCCCGCCAGCGGCCACGCGCACGAGTCATCCGATGACGCGTCCATCGAAGTGGCCAAGCAAGCTCAGGCGGATACCACTGAAAAAGCGCGGCGCGGCAGTGTGAGTTCCAATGCCAACCAACTCGGTGGCTTCGCCCAATCCATGAACCTGCTCTTCGGTCGCAGCGCCAATGCCGGGTTGTTGGAAGAAAACAAACGCCAGACGGAATGGCTGCGCAAAATCCACGAAAACACCAATCCTGACAAACGTCCCAAAGCCAACCCTGACGTCGTCTTCGCATGAGCACCAATGACATCATCCTCGAAGGAGCCAGCGGCGGGCGTGATGACAACCGTGTCTGTTCGTTCACCGTGCCCTACCTGGCCAAGAACATCGGCGAACTGCTCACCGTCGGCAGGGGGCCATATCACGGACTCATGGAAACCAGTCGCTCGTGGCAGGCGATTGATGACGGCAGCGGCGGCTACATCGTCACCGTCCAATACAAGGGCTACACCTCCGACGAGACTCCCGATCCCGGGGAAACCGAACAATGGAGTCTCGACTTCGACTTCGCGGAAGAACCCATCGAATCGCACCCGAAGATTGCCGACATCAAGGCGAAGTATGGGGCCTATTACGAGGAGTCGGGCGGTCCGCTGCGATTTTCCGAGACCATGCCAAAAGGTGCCAAATCATCGTCGGGACTCAGCGGCAAGGGCAAGCTCAAGGCGGGCGACCACAACCCGATGCACGGTGTTTCGACTTATGCCGTGATGACCGCCCGTGTCACCCGCGTCTGGTCGTCGCGCAACATCCCGGCCAACGCGGTCAATGACATCGGCAAGGTCTATCAGAACATCCCCGACGCACCCAACGGCATCAACAAGATCGACTTCGGTGACCGCAACTGGATGGCGATGCCGCCCAAGATCGCCCAGAACGGCGACGTGTGGCGCATCCAGAACGAATGGATGCTCTCGGCCGTCGGCGTCTGGGTGGAGGAAGTCTATGAAAAGGCCTCAAAACAATGACCGCACGCGAACTCAAAGTGAGGAAGGGAGAAAAGGTGCGCGATGCCTGGGAACGTCTCGTGCGCTGGGTGGAGTCGCTCAAGATCGTTCCCGACAAGGACATCGACGTGCGCGTCACACCCCACGGCACGATAGTTCGGGTGCGCCACGACCGGCTCTTCCGGCATCCGTTCCGCGTGATGGTCGGCGGGCAGGAAGCCATCATCACCGCTGGCACCGTGAATGGCATCGTGCCGGTGGTGATTGAAAGCGGGACCAAGAGGCGCATCGACAACCGCGACAAGGACGGGGCACGCGAAACCGAAAAGGAAGCACCACGGCTCAAGCTCGACCTCGGCAAGGCATCCAAAGACGGGCGGATCTTCATTTCGTTGCGGGTGAAACAATCCGTCGGCATCAGGGAGAACCGGGCCGGTGAATCCGCCAGCGAAGACATTGAGATCGTCCAAACCGACAGCGCCAAAGGGCCGCTCGACGGCCACGGCTACTATCCACTGGCGATGCTCTATCTAGAGCCTGTCCCAGAATCTGCAATCTCTTGATGCAGAGGGATTGCCGATTCTGGGACAGGCTCTAGATAGACGTTCTGGTGGAAGGCCAGCACGTCACGGCGATTCATCACATCCACCGCAAAACCGGCGGCGGCCGTCGGAAAGGCACTTCCCGGCTGCCAACCTTGGGCCTGCGGGATCATCGCCACTAGCAGCCAAATCAGGCTGCTAATTTGAAAGAATCGGGAAAAAGAAAGAATCCGCACGGTGTTTTTTGAAAAACTGTGCGTTTTTAACAATTATTTTCAAAAAGTCAACCCAAAGAGACAGTTTGGAGATCCTAAAAAAATCGACCCTCGGGCGGACGCGGAACGCCGATTATTCCAGAAATGGATTTCCCGCCATCTCACCACCGATGGTGGTGGCCGGGCCGTGGCCGGAGAGCACGCGGGTCTCGGGCGGAAGGATGAGCAGGTGGCGGGCGATGCCATCGAGCAATTGCCGGGTGCTGCCGCCAGGAAGATCCGTGCGGCCGATCGAAGCGGCGAACAACGTGTCGCCGGAAAACACGATGCCGTAGGCGGGAAGGTGGAAAATCACGCCATCGGTGGCGTGGCCGGGCACATGGGCGATGGAGATTTCCAAGCCCGCGAGTCTCAGCGGCTGTCCGGTTTCAAACAACGAATCAATCTGATAAGGCTCCACTGAGACCGGCATGCCCCAGGCGCGGGCCGCGTCCTCAAGGGTGAGCTCGGTGGAATACGGCGCGAAGGCATGCAGCCGCGCTCCCCTGCCCTGCAGCGCGGCGGCATCCAGCACGTGGTCGTAGTGTTGGTGGGTCAGCAACACGTCATCGACCCGCACGCCTTTTTGATCCAGCCAGCCGGCCACGCCCTCGGGCGCGTCGATGAGCAGGTTGCCATCGGGGGTTTCGATCAGGTAGCCGTTCGTCTGGGTGAAGCCACCGGTGTGGGATGTGATTTTCATGTGGATTGGAAGTCAGATCATGTCGCGCGAGATACGGTAGCCGGCGGCGCAGCGCGGGCACTGGATCCTGATGGTGTCGGCATCCGCGAAAAGCTCGTCGAGGCGCTCGCGCCAGCCCCCGAGCACTGGCAGGATCCTGTCGAGCGTGCAGCCGCAGTGGAAACGGAAGCGGCGGGTTTCAAGCAGCTTGGTTTCCTCGGTGGCATCGATTTTGGAAACCGCCTCCGCATCAAGCGCGGCGAACCACTCCATGTCGCAGCCCGGCTGGGCGGCGACGAGTGCGAAGTTTTCATCGTCCAAGCGGAAGGCGCGGGCCGGGCGTTGCTCGGATTGGTCATAGTATTGCGAGATCCACGCGACCGGATCCCTGCCATCGACCTCCAGCGTGGAGGTGCGGGGCTCGGGCACTCCCGCCTCGGTGGTCTGGCTGTAGAAAAAGTTGCGGTCGGGCTCGCGCACGTCCTCGATGAAGATCCGACCGGTGACGGCTTCTGAAACCGAGCCACCGGTGACAAACAGGTTCACACGGGGAGCACGCAGGTTAACGGTCCAGGCGATCGTTTCCGCCCACGGCCTGACCACCAGGTGCAGAGTGAGCATGGCAAGCGCATCCTTGAGCATTTGGTCGAGTTCCGGCGCATGGCGGATCCCATGCTGCATCAGGTGCAGGTAGTAGTCCGTATAGATCGGCGTGAACTGCCCGCGCACGACCAGCGCATTGCGATGGCGGACAAAAACGGACTCGATGGTGGTGAAATCTTCGACGGACTGCATGAATCAGCGGGAAATTCGTAACGCGGGCGGGATCGACTCCCTGCGGCCGGAGCGAATCACACGCACCGGCTCCGCGCCACTTGAAAAGGCTAGTGTCCCGTAAGATTCAAAGTGACGGACTGCGTGCATGGACGTGGTTGCGGCATCCCGCCGCAAGGAAAGAGTGACATTGCGGCGAGAGATGCCGAAACCACCCTGATCTCTTCATCCGCCAATATGAATTCACGTCACACCAGGGGGATATGGAAGGATTGGCACTTGGAACAGCCCGCGCTTCGGGCTTTCCTTGGCCCGTGGAAACGATCCGGATCCGCGGCGCGAGGCAGCACAACCTCAGGAACATCGACGTCGATCTTCCACGAGGGAAGCTCGTCGTGATCACCGGGCCGAGCGGATCGGGGAAATCCTCGCTCGCGTTTCACACGCTCTACGCCGAGGGCCAGCGGCGTTATGTCGAATCGCTCTCGGTCTATGCGCGGCAGTTTCTCGATCAACTGGAGAAACCGGATGTCGATTCCATCGAAGGCCTGAGCCCGGCGATCGCCATCGAGCAGCGCAGCGGCGGACTCAATCCGCGCTCGACGGTGGCCACGGCGACCGAGATCCACGATTACCTGCGCGTGCTGTGGGCGGCAGCGGGCGTGCCGCATGACCCGCAGACCGGCGAGCGGCTCCAGCGGATGGGCGCGGCGGACATTGTCAACGCGCTCGCGGCGATGGCGGAGGGCACGAAGGTGATGCTGCTCGCGCCGGTGCCGGAGGAGGAACTGCGCGAACCGGCGCGGTTGTTAGGGGATTTGCAGCGGCAGGGATACATCCGGGTGCGGATCGATGGTGAGGTTTTCGAAATCGAAGAGGCCGCGAAGTCATGGCCGGACTCCCTGCCATCGGTGGAAATCGTCGTCGATCGGTTCGTGATCCGGCCGGGTGTGGAATCGCGCATGGCGGACTCGGTGGAAACCGCGCTGCGGCTCTGCGGAGTGGAGGCGCGCGCGGCGGTGCAGGAGCCGGCGTCGGATGCGTGGCGCGACCTCACGTTCCAGACCTCGTGGCGCAATCCCACCACGGGTTTCATCGTCGGCGAGCTATCACCGAAACTTTTCTCGTTCAATTCCCACCTCGGCGCTTGCGACAACTGCGAGGGGCTTGGCAGCGAAATGTTCTGCGATCCGGATTTGTTAGAAAACGGCGCCGACCCGGAAAAAACGTTGCAGCGATATCGGGAAACCACGTCCGAACTCATACGGCGGAAGCTGGCGAAATTCATGGCCCACCGGCCGTGTCGTGTTTGCGGCGGCCGGCGACTCAAGCCCGAGTGGCTCGCGGTGCGCATCGAAGGATCCCACAGCCAATGGCTGGGCATCCAGGATTTCTGTGCGTTGGGTGTGGCCGGGGCGATCCGCTGGCTGGAGGGTTTCCATGCCGATCCCTCGAAGGCGGAGGTTTGCCAGCGTCTGGCGAACGATGTCCGCAAACGGCTGTCGTTTCTGGAGGAAGTGGGGCTCGATTACCTCACGCTCGACCGCGGAAGCGGCACGCTTTCGGGCGGCGAGGCGCAGCGCATCCGCCTCGCCACCCAACTGGGCGCAGGCCTCTCGGGCGTAATCTATGTCTTGGACGAACCGAGCATCGGCCTGCACGCGGCGGACACCGCGCGGCTCGTCCGCGCACTCGTCCGGTTGCGGGATTTGGGCAATACGGTGGTCGTAGTGGAACACGATGAAGACATCATCCGCGCGGCGGATCATGTGATCGATATGGGCCCCGGCGCGGGGGCGGCAGGTGGCTTGGTGCTCGCGGCGGGAAAGCCGGATGAGATCGATTCGCCGACCGGGGAGTGGTTGAGAGGGAAGATGAAATGCGACGGTCTCAGACCGACGCTACAGTCCGGTGGCGGCAAACTCATCATCCGGGGCGCAAGGGAGCATAACTTGAAGAATCTCGATGTGGAAATTCCGTTAGGTCAACTCGTTTGCCTCGTGGGGCCGAGCGGCAGCGGGAAATCCACGCTGGCGGATGACATCCTGCGGCGGGCGCTGGCACGGCATTTCCATCACTCGGGCGAGGTTCCGGGAAAGCATGACTCGATTGAAGGACTGGAGCTCATCGAAAAATGCGTGGTGGCCGACCAATCGCCGATCGGCCGCAGCCCGCGCTCGAATCCGGCGACATTCACCGGCGCGTTTGATCTGATCCGCGAGTTGTTCGCCAAGCTGCAGCTCTCCAGGCAGCGCGGCTATGGCGCGGGGCGTTTCAGTTTCAACGCGGCCGGCGGGCGTTGCGAACGCTGCCAGGGCAATGGCCGGCTCAAGATCGAGATGCACTTCCTGCCGGATGCATGGGTCCCCTGCCCTGCCTGCAACGGGCGGCGATTCAACCGCGAAACGCTGGAAGTGACCTACAAGGGGAAATCCATCTCCGATGTGCTCAACCTGCGAGTCAGCGAGGCACTGGCGTTTTTCCGGCCGATCCCGAAGCTGCGCCACATCCTCGCAACACTGGAGGATCTCGGGCTTGGCTACCTGAAACTCGGCCAGGCCGCCAACACGCTCTCCGGCGGCGAAGCCCAGCGCCTCAAGCTCGCCGTGGAACTCGCCCGACCGCAGGCGCCGCACACGCTCTATCTTTTCGACGAACCGACCACAGGCCTGCACTTCGGCGATGTGCGGAGGTTGTTGGATGCTTTCCTCCGCCTGCGCGATGCCGGCCACAGCGTGCTGGTGGTGGAGCACCACCTCGATGTGATCGCCGCCGCCGACTGGGTGATCGAACTCGGCCCCGGCGGTGGCGTGCATGGCGGAAACATCGTCGCGGAAGGCACGCCGGAAGACGTCGGCAAAACGAAAAACTCACCCACGGGCGAAGCGTTGATACGTGCCAACAAGCACCACGCCTAGCGCAAGGGACGGGAAGTTCTGGAGCAGGGCTGTCAGATGGAGATGAGAAAAAACCGAATTTCCTTGTCCGCATCTCCCGGCCACTCAGGCATGGTTGTTTGTCATGAATCGCCGCGCCCAGGACATCTTCTTCCATGCTCACGAGCTGGAACCCGACGCCCAACCGACGGCGGACGAGTTGCTCCACTTCTTCAATCAGTCGCCCGACCTGCTCTGCATCTCCGGCTTCGATGGCATCTTCAAGCGGCTCAACCCGGCATGGTCGCTGCTGCTGGGATGGACAAACGAAGAACTCAGGGCTCGGCCGTTTCTCGACTTCGTCCATCCCGACGACCACCCGGCTACCCTCGCCGTGATGAATCAGCTAGATACCAGGGCCGCCACGTTTTCCTTTGAAAACCGTTACCGCTGCAAGGACGGCTCCTGGAAATGGCTGCGCTGGACCGCCAGTCCACTGCTGGATCAGCGGGAAATCTACGCCATCGCCCGCGATGTCACCCGCAAGAAACACCTCGAACTACAAATCCTCGCCGCAGGCGAGAACGAACAACAGCGCATTAGCCGTGACCTCCACGACAGCCTCGGCCCGCACCTCGCCGCCATCCGCTACGCCGCCACTTTCCTGGCGAATGAATTGCGCCAGCGCGCCCCGGCATCTGCGACCAAGGCCGACCAGATCGGCGAAATGGCAGGAGAAGCCGTCACTATCGCCCGAGATCTGGCCCGCGGAATCTTCCCCGTCCAACTCGCCGGCCTCGGTCTCGCGCTGGCGCTGGCGCTTGAAGAACTCGCCGACACCACCTCACGCCAGACCAAAATGCGCGTCATTTTTTCGCAAACTGGCGACACCCGGCCCACCGATCTGGCGAATGACCTGCACCTTTACCGGATCGCCCAAGAGGCGTTGAACAACGTAGCGCAGCACAGCGCCGCCCACCATGTCATCCTCATCCTGCACCATGGAGAAAGCGCGTTGCGCCTGAGCGTGGCCGACGACGGTCAGGGCCTTCCTCACTCGCCCCGCGACGCGCGCGGCATGGGCTTGGACTCCATGCGCTACAGGGCCCACGCCCTCGGCGGCAAACTCACTATCGAGTCGCTCCCTCACGAAGGGACCATTGTGACCTGCGAAATCCCCATCCGCACATCCACTACTCCCGCCTCATGACCCGTCCCTCCGCCGTTGGAAAAAAGCAGATCCTCATCGTCGAGGACCACCCGTTGTTTCGCGCCATGCTGGTGCAGCTCATCGAGCAGGAACTCGGCATGACCGTCTGCGGCCAGGTGAACAACCTCCATGACGCGCTGACCCTCATCGGGCAAACCCGGCCGGACGCCGCCATCGTCGATCTCACCCTGGCCGGTCCCGGCGGACTCGAACTCATCAAGGAAATGAAAGCGCGGCACATCCGGATTCCCGTGCTCTTACTCTCCATGCACCGCGAGAAACTTTACGCCGAGCGAGACCTGCGCGCCGGCGCGAAAGGCTACATCTCCAAAGAGCAATCACCGGAGGAAGTCGCCTCCGCCATCCGCACCGTGGTGGACGGCGGCATCTACGCCAGCGGGGAAATCACAATGGCGATCCTCGGCCGCCAGGCATACGGCGTTCAGCCGCACCCCGCGCAAGAGATGGATTCCCTATCCGACCGCGAACTCGAAGTCTTCCAACTCATCGGCGAAGGCCTCAGCTCGCGTGAAATCTCCGCACGGCTCCATCTCGTCGCCACCACCGTGGACAGCTACCGGGCGCGCATCAAACAGAAGCTCGCCCTCAAAAACGCCGCCGAACTCTACCAGCGCGCCGCTCTGTGGGTCGCCGCGCCGGGAGCCTGAACTCGTTTCACGTCTCCCGTTCCATACCCCGCCCGCGGCACACCCGCGCCACTCCGCATGTGGTCAAATTCGCCACACGCCATGCCTGTTGCACGCCACACGCCGCATTTGCCATAAGGACCGCTTCTGCAGCAATTCCCCTCCCCACACGCTCATTTCCTCCCTGACCGCATTCATGCGGGATCACGCGATCAAACATCAACCAAATTTCCCCGATTCATTTTGGTCAGGGGAAAACATCGAAACGACAAATAGATGAAAACAAAAACGCCTCGTCAGCAGAATTTGTGTGAGCAAGGCGGTTCAGGAAGATCTCCAAGATTATGATAGAGAACGAGTTTGAGCACCTCGAAGGAGCGGTGGCCATAGCTACGCGCAAGCGAGACGCGCGCCTTGTGGTTCATTCCCTCGACCATG
>CAXNHR010000028.1:0-20754 GCA_964202135.1 Luteolibacter sp.
AACGGCTGCGGGTGCTCGATGCGGAAGCCGACGGCGAAGGGCTTGGATTCCAACAGGATGTTTTTCGCGGCGAGCAGCCGATAGATGTCACGCGCGGAGTGGCCGGTGGCGAGGATCACGGCATCGCCGGTGATTTCATCACCCGCGGCGGTGATCACTCCGCGGATGCGGTTTTGCCGGATGATGAAATCCGTGACCTTGGATTGAAACCGCACTTCGCCACCGGCGGCGATGATCGAGTGGCGGATGGCTTTGACGACGTTGGGCAGCAGGTTGGAGCCGATGTGCGGGTGGGCGTCGGTGAGGATTTCCTCGGGCGCACCGTGGGCGACGAGAATCTGATAGATCGCGGCCACCGGTCCGCGCTTGGTGGCGCGGGTGTAGAGTTTGCCATCGGAAAAAGTGCCCGCGCCGCCCTCGCCGAAGCAGTAGTTGGACTCCTCGATCACGCGGCCCTCGCGCAGGATGGGAGCGAGATCGAAGCGCCGGGCGCTGGCATCCTTGCCGCGTTCGAGAATGATCGGTTTCACGCCGTTTTCCAGACAGCGCAGCGCGGCGAACATGCCCGCCGGGCCGCAGCCGATGATGATGACGCGGCGGGCGTGAGCCGGCAGGGGTGAACAGGTCCAGAGCGGTTTTTCCTCGGGCGGGAGCGGGCCGTCGAGCGCGACATCGAGGCGGAGCTGCACCTTGATGGCCTTCTGGCGGGCGTCGATCGAGTGCTTGCGAAGTTTCAAGCCGCCGATGCGGGAGATCGGAAGGCCTAGTTTGGCGGCTGCGGCTTGGCGGCGCGCATGTTCGTCCTCCGAGCTGTCGAGAGGAAGAATGATGTCAACGGTCTGGACATCGGATTTCACCAGCGGCGGCGTTTGCCTTCCTTGTGGATCACCGCGTCCAGCGAGAAGGAGCCGCCGCCGGCCAGGATGATGGCAATCATCGGAATCAGATAGAGCAGCGCGAGTTCCTTGGCATCATAGGTGGTGGGTGGTGAGACAAACCATGGCGAGGTGCCGTGAAAACCGAAGGCCGCCACCACCATGCCGAATCCTAACAGAAACGCGGCCGGCCGTGTGGCAAGCCCGATGATGATCAGCACCGAGGCACCGAACTCCGCGGTGATGGCCGCCGCCAGGCTCACCTGCGGCGACATGAATTTGAGCGGGAAAAAGTCCGGCACATAGAACAGGTCCTTGCGCGCGGCATAGCCCTGGAGCTTCGGCAGGCCGTGGCCGATGAGCATCATCAGGCCGATCATCACCCGCAGCGCGAGCAGGCCCAACGATGCCGTGGCGTCGCGCGTTCCACAGTCGAAGAGGAATTTTTTCATCAAGCGGATGGGGCGGAGGACTTGGAGGAAATCGTGATGCGCTTGAGACGGTCGTCGCCCTCGGGCGAGTGGGTCTGGATTTCCGGATCATCGATGAGAAGGTTGTGGACCATCCGCCGGTAGTAGGCGTTGAGCGGGCGGAGTTGATGGGGCTTGCCGGTGGATTTCACCCGCCCGGCGATTTCGCGGATCTCGGCGGCCATCTGGTCCTCACGGATGGTCCTGAAATGCTCGCAGTCCACCTTGATGCGCCCGGCATTGGGAAACTGCCGCCGCAGGATGCGGTTGACGAGGTATTGCAGGTCATCGAGCCGGTCGCCGTCGTGACCGATGATCGTCTTGCTGTCAGTCGAGTGGATTTGCAGGCAGGGGCCGTCGTGGGTTTCCTGCAGTTCGATGGTCGCCGCCAGACCGAGGTGCCCGAGCATGGTGTCGAGGATCTTGTTTGCTGATTCCACGGTGGTCATGGCGGCAGTTTAATCACATCGCGAGGCGGGTCAATCACGGCGGCGGGCTTTGTTGCGGGGGATGCGTGGTGAGTCTCCGGCCGCAGAGTCGGGGTTGCGCGCGGCGTGGGATAGTCTTACAGTCGCTGCATGAAACACCTCTTCATGGCCATATCCGCAGTCATGCTCGTCGCCTCCTGCGCCCCGTCCACGCCGCTCGCCCGCATCCAGCGGCAGCCGGAAAAATTCGAGGCGTTGAGTGCGAAACACAGGGAATTGGTCGAAAGAGGGCAGATCGACAGCGGCATGTCACAGGATGCCGTGTATTTCGCGTGGGGCTCGCCATCCAGCGTTTTCCAAGGCTCCAACAACGGGCGTCCGACCGAGCGCTGGGATTATGCCGGATCGCGCCCGGTTTTCACCGATACGTTTCATGGATCCTACGGCCGTTTTTACGGACCTTGCCGCCGCGGTATTCATAGTGGCATGGGCTGGGGCCCGGAGGTCGCTTACATTCCCTACCGCATCGGTTCGGTGTGGTTCATCGACAACCGGGTGGAATCCTGGGAACGGGCAAGGTGAGAGGATCGTTCGCAAGCTTGCAATTTTCCAAATCGCTGCAATCGTCGCCCTGATTTCCATCACACTATGAACTTCAAGACCCCTTTAATCTTTGCTGCCGCGCTTGGTGCGGTGCTGCTCGCTTCCTCCTGTTCCACCACCAGCACGGGTTCCGGTCTGGCCGCGTATCACGCATACGACCGGCCTACGAAACTGCCCTCCAATCCCAACAATGTCCGCGTCAAGGTTTCGCTCAGCAAGCAGCGCACTTATGTGATGGAGGGCAATGAAATGCTGCTGGTGATGCCGGTGGCTGTCGGCGCGCCCGGCACTACCACTCCGGCAGGCAATTTCACGATCTTCAACAAGGTGGAGAAGAAGCGGGCCAACACCCATGGCTTCGCCTACAACGGCAATCAGGTGAAGCGCTCGATGATCAGTTCGCGGCCGGTCGGCTGGTCGTTCAAGGGCACGCCGATGCCGTATTGGTGCGAATTCAAGCCCAACTACGGATTCCACACCGGCTGGGTGAAACACCATCCCAGCACCCACGGTTGCATCCGCATGCATGAGAATCTTTCTCCCAAGTTCTACCGCCTCGTGAAGATCGGCACACCGGTCAGCATCGCCTATTCGCAGCCCGAGGATGCCACCCACGGCAGCATACCGCTGCCTCCTGATGCCGGCCCGCTTCCCGATTATGATGCTTCGATGTATCTCGGAGACGGCTACTTCAAACAGCACAAGACACCGCAATACGAGTGAGAGCACCTTGAAATCGCGCCCGAATTCCAAGACCCCGCCGCGTGCGGGGTCTTTTGTTTCATCAACCGAGCATCAGGCGCAGCGCCAGGGCGAGCAGCAGTAATCCGAAAACCACGTCGATCCATGCCGAAGCCCGGGCATGGGCGCGGCGCACGGGCCGCCACTGCAGCAGGAACACCCACGCCGACCACAAGACGAGGCCCAGCCCGACGATCACCGTCCAGATCGCATAAGGCCACCACGCGGGGTGGCTGCCGGAGAGGAATGGCGCGCAAACAGCGGCGAGAAACAGCGCCACCTTCGGGTTGAAAAGATTGCAGAGGAAACCGCGCACAAACGGCGATTGTGAATGGGTTTTCACATCCGCCTGATGGATTGATCCCGAACGCCAGAAGATGAAACGCTCCCTGAGAATGCCGTAGGCGAGCCACAGCAGGTAGGCTGCGGCCACCCACTGCAGGGCCGCGCGCAGCACCGGCAGCCGCTGGAAAGCCGCCGCCATGCCAGCCACCGCAATGGTCGAATGCACGGCAAGACCGCAAGCGATGCCCGCGTGAGCAGGATCATGTCCGGTCCCGGGCTGAACTGCCCGAGCATGATCACGCCCGCAAACAAGGCTAATTCCGCCGCCGTCGTCACTGTGTCATCTCCTTGGCCAGGGTTTTTCCACCATGCGTTTCATGCGGCAAAACTGACCCGGCCGCCACCCTGCGGCAATGCAAGATCCGCTGCCTGATCGGCAAATCCTGCTGCCAATCAAACGATTTTTGACAAATCCCCCCCCGCAGCTAGCCTCCGCGCGAACTCACCGAACGGCAGGGCGCGTTTGCTCTGTCTGCAGATTCCCGCATACCGATCATGAACACGCTCCGCACATTCACCACCGGCTCTGGCGCCGAAGGCAAACTCCACTCGCTTCCCGCCCTGGCCGAACACGGTTTCCCCAAACTCCACCGCCTGCCGGTTTCCATCCGGGTCGTGCTCGAATCGCTGCTGCGAAACAACGACGGCCTCAAGGTTTCCGAAAAGGACATCACCAACCTCGCCAACTACAACGCGAAGGACCCCGGCGATTATGAGATCCCCTTCGTCGTCGCGCGCATCGTGCTCCAGGACTTCACCGGAGTGCCGTTGCTCGTGGATCTCGCCGCCATGCGCTCCGCCGTCCACGCCATGGGCAAGGACGCCAAAATGATCGAACCACTCGTGCCCGTGGACCTCGTCGTGGACCACTCGGTGCAAGTGGACTACGCCGGCACCGGCAGCTCGCTTGAGAAAAACCTCGATCTCGAATTCCACCGCAACCGCGAGCGCTACGAATTCCTCAAATGGGGCGAGCAGGCCTTCGACACCTTCAAGGTCGTGCCGCCAGGCATCGGCATCGTCCATCAGGTCAACCTCGAATACCTCGCCAAGTGCGTGCTTGAGAAAGACGGCGTTTTCTATCCCGACACCCTCGTCGGCACCGACTCGCACACCACCATGATCAACGGACTGGGCGTCGTCGGCTGGGGCGTCGGCGGCATCGAGGCGGAAGCCGGCATGCTCGGCCAGCCGGTCACCTTCCTCGTGCCGGAAGTCGTCGGCGTTTATCTGACAGGAGAGCTCGCCACCGGCGTCACCGCCACCGACCTGGTGCTGCGCGTCACCGAACTGCTGCGCGAAACGAAAGTCGTCGGGAAATTCGTCGAATTCTACGGCCCGGGTGCCCGCGCGCTCTCGTTGCCGGACCGCGCGACCATCGCCAACATGGCTCCGGAATACGGCGCGACGATGGGTTTTTTCGGCATCGACGACGTCACCACCGGCTACCTCGAAGGTACCGGCCGCCCGCCCGAACTTTGCAAGACCGTCGAAAATTACTACAAAGCCCAGGACCTCTGGGGCATCCCGCTCAACCGCGACGCGCTCGACTACTCGCAGATCGTCGATCTCGACATCTCCACCGTCAAACCCGGTGTCGCCGGACCGAAACGCCCGCAGGACCGCATCGAAATCGAATCGCTCAAATCCAAGTGGGCGTCACTGCTTGCCGCGCCCGCTCCGGACGGCTACAACAAGCAGCCGGAAATCGACACCCGCACTCCGGCGGGCCTGCCTCCCTCGCTCGATGCAATCCCGGACGAAGCCACCGGCATCGGCCGCGCTTTCGGCTCGGAAGTCGGCGTGGTCACCGAGCCCAATGAAGACCCAGCGTATCCGCTCTGGGAAGTCAGCGTTGACTCCAAAGGCGGCATCAAGGACACCATCACCCACGGCTCGGTGCTGATCGCGGCCATCACCTCCTGCACCAACACCAGCAACCCGAGCGTCATGCTCGCCGCCGGATTGTTGGCCAGGAAAGCCAACGAAAAAGGTCTAACAGTCAAGCCGTCGGTCAAAACATCCCTCGGCCCCGGTTCGCGCGTCGTCACGGATTATCTCAACAAGACCGGCCTCCAGGCGGAACTCGACAAACTCGGCTTCCAAACCGTCGGCTACGGCTGCACCACCTGCATCGGCAACTCCGGCCCTCTCGATCCCGGCATCGAGGACGTCGTGAAGTCCGAGGACATCATCGCCGCCTCGGTTCTATCAGGTAACCGGAACTTCGAAGCCCGCGTCCACCAGTCGATCAAGGCGAACTTCCTGATGTCGCCGCCGCTCGTCGTCGCCTTCGCGATTGCGGGCACCGTCGATATCGACATGGAAAATGAACCTCTCGGCTACGGCACCGACGGTCACCCGGTCTTCCTCGCCGATATCTGGCCCTCTTCTGCCGAGATCGAGGAAGCGATGAACTCCTCGCTCAAGCCCGACGTCTTCCAACGCCTCTACACCGGCTTCGCCGACCAGAATCCGAAGTGGAACGAAATCCAATCCTCCACCGGCAATATCTATGGGTGGGACCGCGAGTCCACCTACATCCAGGAACCGCCGTTCTTCGATGGATTCTCCCCCACCCCGCGCGATATTGTGGAAGTCAAGGGTGCCCGCCCGCTCGGCATCTTCGGCGATTCCGTCACGACCGACCACATCTCGCCCGCCGGCGCGATCAAGAAAGACAGCCCCGCCGGACGTTTCCTCACCGGGAAAGGCGTGGATTTCGCCGACTTCAACTCCTACGGCTCGCGCCGCGGCAACGACCGCATCATGACCCGCGGCACCTTCGCCAACGTCCGCATCAAGAACCTGATGGTTCCCGGCATCGAAGGCGGAGTCACCAAAATCAACGGTGAAACCACCGCCATCTACGACGCCGCAGCCACCTATCAGAAAGCCAACACCCCCACCGTCATCATCGGCGGAGAGGACTACGGCATGGGTTCCAGCCGTGACTGGGCCGCCAAGGGCACCAACCTGTTAGGCATCAAGGCGGTCGTCACCAAGTCCTTCGAGCGCATCCACCGCTCCAACCTCGTCGGCATGGGCGTGCTGCCCTGCAACTTCGTCAACAAGGAGGACTACGACAAGGTCAAGGACCTCGCCGACGCCACCTTCGACATCCTCGGCATCGACAACGACCTCAAACCGATGCAACTGGCCACGCTGCGCGTCCACAAGGCCGACGGTCCCAGCTTCGACATCCCGATCATCGTCCGCATCGATACCCCGGTGGAGAAGGACTACTACCGCGCCGGCGGCATCCTGCCCTACGTGCTCGCGCAGATCCTGGGATAAAAGTGCAACCTGGCCCCCATTATCGCCCCAAGCTAGTTTGCGAACCGAGATGAAAACCGACTTCCAACCCGTCAAGGACCGCTCCCACTGGCCGCAGGCGAAACTTGCTTCGTTTGATGAAGTCCGGGCCTACCGGATCAATCAATGGCAGGAGGCCGGTTGTTCTGCCCGTCTCGCCGCCGCTTGGGAGCTCGTTTAAGACTACTGGGTCGGCATGAAAGGAATGAATCCCGATGAACTCCGACTTCAAAGATCTGTTACAAATCTTCGCCGAAGAGCAGGTTGGGTATCTGGTGGTGGGCGCATACGCGGTTATGCCCCGAGCAGCACCGCCCACTGCTCCTCCACCATCGCCGGATCGGCCAGCGTGTCAGCGACTTCGTGAGATACGGCTTCATGCATTCAAATCGCCCACGAATTCCTCCGGATCAACCGGCGACACCACCACGGTTCGCTTTGCAAAACGCAGCACCACCGTCCGGTTCAAGTCCGTCACGAACGCTCGGTAAAATCCAAGCGACTTGTTCCAATACCAACCGGTGAAGGAAAAACCGCCGCCGTTACCGCAGGTCCGCAGGCTTTTGCTCATCGCATTCGGCAAGGATTCCGCCGATTTCATTCCACTGCGCTCCAAACGCGTAGTCCAGAACAGACGCCGGATCAGAATCGCATCGTCCGTGATGGCATAACTGCGGATCAAGAACGGCAGACAGCCCAGCACGATCATCGGCAAGGCCCACTGTGCAAGCAGGACCATGGCCCGTGGTTCTTCCGGGAGAAGAGCCCGAAACACCACCACGTTGGCGACGCACAATACCACCAGCAGGCTGGAAACCACGATCAGAGCCTTACCCCACGGTGCTTGATGGATTCTCATGGTGTGATGATCGGACAAAACAACCAGCGGCCTTGCAAGCCTTGTCTTCTTCGAGTTGACGGCGCTGCTGCGGTTCATGGCACACTTGCGGAGCGGGGCACGGCTTCATGCGGCTGGTGCCCTCCCCTGCGGGACAAAAAAGAAAAACCGCGCATTGACGTTCCTTTCGCGCATGATGAAATGACAGCCCATTTCCATCTATATAAGGTCCATGCAAATCCCGATGTTATGTCTATTGCTTGCGGCAGCGCCCGGGCTGCCGGCGGCGGAGAAGCCGAACATTGTGTTTATCCTTGCCGATGACTTGGGGTGGAGGGACCTCGGGGTGACGGGCAGCACGTTTTACCAGACGCCGAATATCGACCGGCTTGCGGCGGACGGGGTGCGTTTCACCGAGGCTTATGCGGCCAACCCGCTGTGTTCGCCGACGCGCGCGGGGCTGTTGACCGGGATGCACCCCCAGCGCACTGGGTTCACGACGCCGGCCGGCCATGATGCCAAAGAAGTGTTTTCCTTCGAGATTGCCGGCTCCGGCCAGCCCTGGGCGAGAGCTGTCAACGCCACCACCGCAACGCGATTGGACACGCGATTTTCCACCTATCCGAGCCTTCTCAAGGCGGACGGCTACAAGACCGCCCACTTCGGCAAGTGGCACCTAGGGTTTTCTCCCTACATGCCGAAAAACCATGGGTTCGATGTGGACATCCCTAGCTGGAATGTGCCGGGGCCGGCCGCCGGCTATCTTTACCCATGGGACATCCCGGGCCATCCCTCGCTTCCCGGCGAGCCCGGGGAGCAGCTTGAAGAGCGGATGGGCCGCGAGATCGGGGACTTCATCCGTGCGAACAAGGACCGCCCGTTTTTCGTCAACTACTGGGCGTTCACCCCGCATTCCCCTTATGGTGGCCGGGCCGACCTCATTAAAAAACATGCCGCACGTGTGGACAAAAACAATCCGCAGCAAAGTCCGACGATGGCGGCCATGATTGAAAGCCTCGATCTCTCGGTGGGCCATATCCGCAAGGTGCTTGAGGAGGAAGGCCTTTCGGACAACACCATCATCGTCTTCACCTCGGACAATGGCGGCAGCGCGTTTGGTCAGTTGGACGGGGGCCTGCCTACCAGCAATGCGCCGCTGAAAAGCGGTAAAGCCAACATCTATGAAGGGGGAACGCGCGTTCCGCTGATCGTGGACTGGCCCGGCGTCACAAAACCCGGGACCGTCTCGACGGCCTTGGTCCAGACCACCGATTTGATGCCCACGTTCCTCCACATGGCGGGAGTGTCCCTGCCCAAGGATTACCCCGGCGACGGGACGAGCATCGTTCCGGTGCTGCGCGGCGAAAAGTCGTCCGCACGAGATGCCATTTACTGTTATTTCCCGCACAATGTGGATGCCACCGGCAGCCTGGCCTCCTGCTCGGTGCGCCGGGGAAATGACAAGTTGATCCGGTTCTTCGCGGACAACCCGGATTTCTCCGACCGCTTCGAACTCTACAACCTCGCGGACGACATTGGAGAAACAAAAAACCTTGCGGCTGAAAAGCCGGAGTTGATCGAGGAACTGGCCCAACTGCTCTCCAAATACCTGGAATCCAGCGGCGCGCTCATCCCGGGGAAAAATCCCAAATACGATCCCCAGGCGAAGCGTCCGCCAATGGTTGATTCGCTGCATGGAAGCCGGTGATTTGCTTCCACCGATGGCGAAGCCTCACGCGTTTCCGAATCAAGCAGCAAGGGAGCAAGACCAGGCTCGTCGCTTCCCTGACGGCCTATGGAACAGGTTTCAAGAACAGGCCGAAGAGATCGAGCGGTTTCCAGCTTTTGTCCTTGGGTTTGATTTCGATGCGGTAAGTGCCGGCTTCGGGGATTTCGACCACGCCGAGGACGGTGCTGGCGCGCTGGCCTGCGGGTGAGGCGGGGAACTCGATGTCTTGCTGGGTTTTGCCGAGTTGGAGGCTGGCCTTGTTGGTGCTGTCCGGGCCGCTGTGGCTGGCGGTCAGCTCAAAACGGCCGGGGCTTTTCGCCTGGAAATCCCACGAGACACTGATGAGCTCGCGGGTCCATCCGGTGACGCGGGCCTCGTCGCCACGGCCATCGATGCGGGCTTGGGCGAGCACGTGGTTGTGGATGTCGGCGATGGCGGCGGGCAGTTCGAAGCGGCCATCGGCGAGCGGGCCGGGCAGCAGTTGCTCAACGGTGAGCGGGCCGGTGAATTCCACGGCGATGACCGAGGCTGACGGATCCGGCTGATTGGCGGGCAGTTTGATGCGCAGACCGGCATCGGTGGTGGTAAATTCGAGTTTGGCTCCGCCATCGAGCATGCTGGCTGCGGTGATCTTGCTGCGCAGGCCGGGGACATCAAGCTGGCCGTCGGCCGGCCACTCAAAGACGTGCAGGAACAAGGTGCCGCCGTCATCCTTGAGGCGCTTGGTGCAGCGGCCCCGGTCGAGCTTGTGGAAGGGGCTGGCGGTGGTGCCATAAATCGCATTGCCATTTTTGCGCATCCACGCGCCGATGGCCTTCATCCGCTCGATGCTGGGGGCGGGGATTTCGCCTTCCGGCGTCGGCCCGAGGTTGAGCAGGAAATTTCCGCCCTTGCTGACGCAATCGACGAGGGTCTGGATGAGTTCGGCGGTGGTTTTCCAGTTCGTGTCATTGCTCTTGTAGCCCCAGGTCTCGTTCATGGTCATGCAGGCCTCCCAATCGCGGCCGGGGAAACCGGTGGCGGGAACGAATTGCTCGGGGGTCTCGGTATCGCCCGGGAAATCACCGCCGAGCCGGTTGTTGGTGATCAATCCGGGGCGCAACGGGATCAGTTCGGCCAGTGGGCGGGCGCGCTCGGTGGTCATCCATACCGGGGTGTCCCACCACAGGATGTCGGGCTGGTAACGGAGCAGGATTTCGCGCGTTTGGGGCACGGCGATTTCACGGAGGAATTCATCAAAATTTCCATCATGCGCCGGATCCCAGCCTTCACCCTCCTTCAGCGCAGCATGATCCACTCACCGATGCCGGGAACTTCCTTGTCATTGTGGATGCCGGCGGGCACGGCATAGACACCCCAGTGGATGAAAACGCCGAACTTCGCCTCGCGCCACCACGCCATCCGCTCGTCACGCTCCGCGGCGGTTTCGGCGGCATTGGCGATTCCAAGAGCGAGTGAAGTGGCGAACATAAGACGTGACATGGCATGCATGGCGGGAAATTGGCCGACAAACACGTGTGAGCAAAAGCAAGAAATTCGCCCTATGGTGCTGCAAGCCTGAGGAAACGCAAATTGTGCCTTGAATGGCGGGATACCGGGAATCAGTCTGCTGACAGTTCATGCCCAAGACCGGAGCCGAGCCAGAAGTGATCTACGAGGGGATCCCCGCATCTCCCGGCATCGCCATCGCTCCGGTGCACGTGATCGCCCGCGGGTTTTCGGCCCCGGAGGTCTATGAGATTGAGGAATCCGAAGTCGCCGGTGAGCAAGAGCGCTTCCGGCAGGCGGTGGAAATTACCAAACGCCAGTTGATCGAGCTGCAGAGCCGCTTGGAAGATCTCTCGGGCGACAACGAGAGGGGAATTTTCGAGGCGCACGTGATGATGATCGAGGACCGCGCGGTGGTCGAGCGGGTGCTCGGGGCGATTGCCAGCCGCCTGCAAAATGCGGAATACGCGTTCTACGCGGTGATGCAGAATTTCCTCGAGGCCATGCGCCGGATTCCGGATCCCTACCTGCGGGAACGCACGGCCGACATCGAGGATGTCGCACAGCGGGTGCTGCGGAATTTCTCGCCGGACAACGATTCCCGCCATCTCGGGCCGGATGACCGCCACATCCTCGTGGCCTACGATCTCGCGCCATCGGACACGGCCTCGATGAACCGCCGCCACGTGCTCGGTTTCGCCACCGAGCAGGGCAGCGTCAACTCGCACACTGCCATCCTCGCCCGTGCCTTCGGCATTCCCGCCGTGGTCGGCCTCGAAGGGGCGGTGATCGATGTGATGGCCCTCACGCCGGCCATTCTCGACGGCTATACCGGCAAGCTCATCCTGCATCCCGCGCCGGACACGTTGGAGCGTTACAAGAAGCTCAGCGACGAGAAAGCCCAGGTGCGCAGCTCGCTGGAGGCGAAACGCGGCGCGGCCACCGAGACCATCGACGGCCGGGCCATCACCGTTTCCGCGAACATCGAAATCATCGACGAGCTGCCTTTGGTGAAACGCAGCGGTGCCAAGGGCATCGGCCTCTACCGCACCGAGTTTCTGCTGCTCAATGGCGAGGAGATGCCCGATGAAAATCACCAGGCTGATATTTATTCCAGGATCGCCCGTGAGATGTCGCCCCACAGCGTGATCATCCGCACGCTGGATGCCGGTGGCGACAAGCTGCCGGTGGAGCCGCTCACCGAGCCGGAGCCAAACCCCTTCCTCGGGTGGCGCGGCATCCGCGTTTCACTCGCGCGCCCGGCGATGTTCCGCGAGCAAATCCGCGCCATTCTCCGTGCCAGCGCCAAGGGCAAGGTGGCGGTGATGTTTCCGATGATCTCCGGCCTCTCCGAAGTCTGGCGCGGCAAGGAAATGGTGCGCCGCTGCATGGACGAACTGGACAAGGAAGGGATGCCCTTTGATCACGACATGCCCGTCGGCGTGATGATCGAAGTCCCGGCCGCCGCCATCTGCGCCGACCTGCTCGCACCGGAAGTCGATTTCTTCTCCATCGGCACCAACGACCTGATCCAATACACCGTCGCCGCCGACCGGGTGAACCCCCACGTGGCCGAGCTCTACCGGCCGACCCACCCATCGGTGATCCGCCTGATCAAGCGCACCATCGATGCCGCCAACGACAATGGCATCTGGACCGGAATCTGCGGTGAAATGGCCGGCGACATCCGCCTCACGCCGCTGCTCATCGGCTTGGGCGTGGAGGAGCTATCCGTCGGCCCGCAGCAGGTGCCCGGCGTCGGCCAGGCGATCCGTTCGCTCAGCTACGCCGAGTGCGCCGCCATGTCCGATGAGGCGCTGCGCCACAACCGCAGCCAGGGCGTGCTCGACCTCTCGCTCAGCCTCGCCCGCAAGCACTACGGCGAGCTGTTGGATTGAGAAGCGCGAAGGCTCAGACATCCTGATCCACCCAACCGGGCGGAACGCCCGGGCCACGGTTCATGGCAGCGTCACCTTGAGGCGGATGAAGCGTTTGGGATTCACGGACGAGACCGGCGTGAGGTCGCGCACGCGCAGCGCTGCGGCGTCGTTCTGCAGGATCTCGGTGTGGGCGAGGCCGGAGTTCCAATCGACGAGATTGCCGGAGACCTCGACGAGGTAATTGGCAAGGTGATCGATGCGCCGCGGGATGGTGATGACCGGATGGCCGTTTTCATCCAAGACAACCGGTGTGGCCACCGGCGCGTTGGCCACAGTGGGCGTGGTGCCGAAGGCGAATTCGAGCAGGTTCGGCGTGCCGTCCCGATCGGGATCGTCGTGGGGACCGTTGAGCGGCTCGCCGGTGAGATGGGCGGTTTTCCATTCCTCCCAGGTGATCGGAACGGCGGCCGATTTCATCAGAAACGGAATGCCCGAGGAATTGATCTGGCCGATCACCGCAGTGGCTTCATCTGCGATCCAGCCGGAAAGAGCGGGACCAGAGGGAAAG
This sequence comes from Luteolibacter sp., assembly GCA_964202135.1. Lineage (GTDB taxonomy): Bacteria > Verrucomicrobiota > Verrucomicrobiia > Verrucomicrobiales > Akkermansiaceae > Luteolibacter. The sequence continues at coordinate 13,281 of CAXNHR010000028.1, forward strand.
TCTGGCACATATGGCCAGTTCCAGTGAGCGGCGCGGAATAAAATCCATTCCCTTTGACCGTTCAACTCGCGTTTGCCCCAAACATATGCTGGCTTGTCAGTCGAAAATGGCGGATCGTTATCATCCACACTATGTGTCGCGGAATAACTATTGTTGATAGTAAAATAAGGTGTGGATGACGCAGCTGTCCAGTTGGTCACCCAAAGGTGCAAGTTCTCGGGAGTGGGCACAAAAGAACCCTCGAACACTCCTAGCTCGAAGGTGAAATGCTCGTCCATAGGCTGTCCGTCGCTGGTCTGATTGACGGCGTTCTGCGGGCTATACCAGAGAATGGGTACTTGGGCCGCAATCGGCAAACAAATGCACGCCCATGCGACAGTGGCGGATAACAAGCGGAGATTCATGCCATATCAAGAGTTCTCGCGCCTGCGGCGCAGCAGGCCGAGGGCGGCGAGCGCGGCAAGGGTGGCGGTGGACGGTTCGGGGACGAAGGTGAAGGTTTGCAGGCCGGTGCTGCTGGTGCTGGTTTTTTCACCCTCGCCGACAATGCGCCCTGGTTTCCATAGAGCGGCGTCTCAGTGCCGGAGAGATCACTGATCGACCACTCGATCACGGAGGTATCGCAGCAATCACCGGCGGCGGATGGGAAGACCCATTCGTCCGCACGGACCAGCAGCCACTCGGTCTCAGTGCCGGGCAGGTCCTCGTTGCGAATCCAGAGATAGGCAACGAGGCCTGAGAAGTTTTCCGGGCTGGCTTCCGGGTTACTGCTATACACGCCTTCACCATTCAGATCGCTGATGACATGAACGGTGGACGTGTAGTAGCCGAACTCCGGATTGTAGGTGGTGCTGTCGAACAACTGCGGCCATGGCCAACAAGATCTGGCCGAACACCTCCTCCAAGGTGCCCAACCAATACCTTGATGCCGTAGAGGTGGCGCTCGGATGGCGGAAATCTCATTGCGCATGGTCACCTTGGTCCGGCGGTCCACCCGCCTCAGGTTGACTTCGACGTTGGTCAGTGCCGCCGGGCCGTCGTTGTGGATTTTGACTCCGAGGTGGGCTGCGGAAGGGCTTTTGCCCGCAGGCGACTCGATGTTGGAATCCACCACGAAATTGTAGGCGGTGATCACTTCCATGCGCAGCGGGCCATCGGTAGTGTCCCCCTTGAGTCCGTGCAGGCTGCCCATGGCGAGCAGCAGAGTGATGAAAAGCGCCATTCGCCGGGCATATGGTCGGGCATGGACATGTTGGAGCATGGTGAATCGGGGGAGGTTCATGGAATGATCGTGACGTTTGGGATGCAAAAAGCAGGCAAGGCCAAGGTGCAGGGCACCTTGGCGGGCGAATATTCGTGCCGGGTTAATCAAAAAATGTCAATATTCAAGATTATTGTATATTCTGCCTACGCGTCCTTATTTCGGCAAGGCCCATGCGGTTGCCGGAAAAGTCCAAACGGCGGACGATTTCCATTTTTCGGGCGCAGGATCAACGCGCCACGATAGGCCTGCGGCGGATCAGGACGAGTCCTGCGCCACCAAGCATCAACAGCAAGGAACTGGATGGCTCGGGAATGAAAGTGTGGGTCTGGATGCCATTGAAACTTTCATTCGGCGTGAAATTGAATACCCCCTCCCCTCCCGTCACATTACCCTGACGTCCCCATTTGGGAACGTCGGTGGAGGTCAGATCACTGGTGGACCACTCTATGAAAGCGGTTTCGCAGCAATTTTCGCTTTCCGCCGGGAAACTCCAGATTTCAGCACGCGCAAGAAACCATTCCGAACCCGGAACGGGTTTATTGTCAACGAGAAACCCATTGCGAACCCATACGTAAGCGTCGAGACCCGAGAAGTTGAAAGCGGGATCGCTGCTCGCAAACGGACTGTCACTCGTTCCATCGGATAAGATGGTGCTCGAAGATGTGCTGAATCCGAAGATGGCAGTCGTAGATCAGCCTGTCAAAGACCCTCCAGTGGGTGAGCCATTGCCCGACGTTGCTCTCATTCGGATCGAAATCGAGCGCGAAAGCCCCCAGCTCGAACACGAAGTTGTCGTCGATGGCGTCCCCGTCGCTATCGATGAGGGGAGAGCCAGATGCACCCCACTCGATCGTAGTTTGGGCATCGGACCGGGAAATGCAAAGCGCGCCAAAAACAGCGCATGGGATGAGAATCCAAGGTTTCATGGCATAAAAAAATCCTGCGGACGGACTCTTTTAAGGCCCATCCGCAGGAAATAAAGGATTTTTTAACTATCAGGCGAATTTGTTTATCCAGACATCAAGGTGCCCACGGGCTGGGCGAGGTGTATTGGCCGATGCCGGCGCGGCTGCGAATGAAAGCGGCGCGGTTGCCGTGGAGGATCACTTGCGCATCGCGGTCTGAGAGCGTGGGATCGCCCACCTTGACCCAGCGCAATACTCCAGCCACGACTGCGGTGGCATCCACCAGATAGTAACCGTCGTAGCCGGGAGCATTGATCTGGGTGTCCGCTTTCCAGATGTGGATCGAGTCCGCTTTTTTCAAGTCGCGGTTGGCGAAGAAGCAGGTGGCGATGTTCATGGCGCGTCCGCCGGTGCCGTTCGCCGACTGTGAGATCGGATAACCACCGCCGACCAGATTGTTTCCAGCCGCGAGCGGGCGGATGAAGTCGTTGGCGCGGACCTCGCCGTAGGCCACCAAGCTGGGGGCATTGTGGCGGTTGTTGAAGAACACACCCTGACCCGACGGGATGACGTTTCCGCCCATGTTGGCATTGCCGGCATCCGCGGCGCTGACCCAGCGCGGGCTGCCCGAAGCATCATAGAGCCAGTAGATGGTCCAGGCACCGCCGGCGAAGACCTGGACTTGGTCGGCGCTGGATTGGCTGTTGGTGGCACCAAAAGCGTTCGGCGGGAAAACCTCGTCGAGCGTCCAATGGCGGCGCACGGCGACGGTGTCGCCCTCAAGGCTGGCGGGGGCCGCGCTGGCGAGGGTGTTGAACGGGGCGGTGGCGGCGTGGATGTTGGCATCCTCGGCCACGGAGATCGTGTTGCCGCTGGCGGAGACGATGTCAAAACGATGGCCCTCGTTTTCACCGGAGGTCACTTCGAGGTAGAAAGATCCACCGGAGGCGAGCAATGTGTCGAGGCTGTCGGCAGCTGCGAATGTGAGTGCCTGGCCGTTGACTTCACTGATGGTGCCGGTGAAGGCCGTCTCGCGCTGGTAGGGCATGTTGTAGGTCTGGCAGCAGATTTCCAGGTCGGTGACGGACCAGCCTTCCACTTCAGTGAATGAGGTCTGGTCGATCTGATTATTGCCGCCATTGTCGTCCAGGTCCACACGGATGCGGACGAAGCCTTCGCCGCCCTTCAGGCCGGTGAGGGATTCAAGGTCGTGGATGGTGACGGTTTCGGTGCAATCGCCGTTATCGACGGTGGTGACCGGGGATTCCGAGGTGATGGGAATTTCCGTCCAGACGGTCGAGTTGCCGAGGGTGGCGGCGTATTGCAGCGTGTAGGTCGCGTTGATTGGCGCGCCTTTCGGGCGGACGAACACGGCCTCGATGGTGCCTTCGAACTGCTCGGAGGGCTGGATCACCCAGGCGGTGCTGCCGAGCCACTCGCTGCCGGCGCCTTGATCATAGGGCATGGCGAAGGCGAATTCGGTGAAGTTATCATAAGCATCCGCATCGGGGTTGCCTTGGGCGGTTTCACCGGGGTGCTGCAATTTCCACTCGTCCCAGTTGTCCGGGCAGCCGTCGAGCATCAGGATGAAATTGTTGTTCTCGCTGTGCTCGCCTGGCAGCGTGTCGATCGGATTCATGTCGCCGATGAGATCGGGGTCGCCGCCGTCGGCATCGCCGAAGCTGAGGTAACCCTGAGGCCTGGTCTGTCCGACCTTATAGCTACCGCCCGGCACGTTGTGGAAGACATAATAGCCATTCTGGCCGGTGACGGTGGTGATCGGCTGGATGCCGGGAGTTTCGGGATCACCGTCCACCGGATTGCCGAATTTGTCGATCAGGGTGATGGTCACGCCGGCGAGCGGAACATTTTTCACGAAGACATGGCCGCTGATGGTGGTGAGCATGGATTCGACGAAATCCTGGCCGGTGACATCCTGGCCGGAGGCAAGCGGGATGATGTTGATGTCGCCGTTGATGTCGAGGTCGCCGCCGTCCACGTCGCTGACGGAGAAGTATCCTTCGGGCTGGGTTTGCACGACCTTGTAGCGGCCCGGAGGCAGGTTGGTGAAGCTGTAGCATCCCTCCTCGCAGGTGGTGGTGGTGAGGGCCACGTTGTAGGGGTCGCACACCGGTTCTCCAGATGCGTCCATGAGGCAGAGCACCACGCCTTGCATCGGGGTGTCTCCATGGTGATCACCCTTGGAGTCGGAATACACGGCACCGGCGACCGATCCGGGAACTAACAGGCCGGCGTCGATGTTCATGTTGAATTCGCCGCTGTTCAGTTGGAAGGAGGCGCTGCGTCCGGTGAGGGGATTCACGTCGCTGTTGAGCGGGCCGTTGAGACCAAGACCGTCGGCATCCGGGCGGGTGAAGAGATATCCCTCGGGGCGGAGGAACCCGATCTGATAGGTGCCCACCGGCAGGCCGTTGAAGAGGTATTGCCCATTGGAGCCGGTGACGGCGGTGAGCGCGTTGCCGTTGCCGCCGATGACCGGGTTGCCATCGTCATCGAACAGTTTGACGGTGACGCCGGAGATGCCGGCTTCGCCATTGTCCTGAAGGCCGTTGCCATTGGCGTCGTTCCACACGAAATCACCGATTCGGGCCATCAGATGGTCCTCCACCTCGCCGTTGGTGGCGAGACCGGTGACCGAGTTTCCGCCCTGGTTTGCGAGATTGGTGAACCTCCAGCGCGAAGGCATCATTCCCGAGGCGTTCGAGGGCACTTGGATCGTGAAAACATAGACGCCTGGTTGTGACAGGTGTCGATCAGCGACCAACCCGGCATTCACCGCGGCCGGACCGGTGGCGGAAATCAGGTTGAGCTGGGTCAGCGTGCCACTGCCTGTGAAGTCCATCCACGCGCTGAGGTATCCGTCTGTGCCGACGGTGACTTGGATTTCAGCAAGGCTGCCGGGAACCAGCGGGGTGAGGAAAACAATGCCGTCCTCGTCGTCGGTTCCGGCCTGGTCATCGCCCGCCGCTGCGGCGTGGGGCTTGCCATTGACTTCCATGTCGGTCTGGTTCGCACCTAGATAAGCACCACCGAGGACGATTTCATGGCGCGCGCCGTTTTGCAGGCTGGTGGTGGCGTAGGGTGCGGGCAGATCACCCCAATCATAGAGCGGATCGCTGATGAGAATTTCATCATCCTCATTACCCGATTTGGCTGGGGAGTGGTGCGAACTGATATTGCGGATCCGGACCGGCTGCGGGCCGAAACCCGAGAGATCCACCGAAAACTCGTAAACCATGGCCCATTCCCAGCCGTGGGTTTTGCTGAAACCGATCTCGCCGGTGGCGGGATAACCGTCCAGACCGATCACTTGATCCGGAGCGGATGGATCGAACGGCGATTTCCAATTCTCGTAGGACAGAGTGCCACCAGCGGTCACATCCCATGAAGGGGACGCGCCGGAGGCATGATTGTTCAAATTCCACACCAGCGAGCTGGAGGAGACATAACCCGGAGGCGGGGTGCCGGTGCCTGCGCCGGCCAGATGGCTGGAGAACCAAGTGGGGTTCGTGTTGTTGCGCGGGCTGTCCGGCTGGGCGCAATACCCTTGCTTCCAGGTCCAGCTGTTTGTTCCGCACGTGAGGGTGAAGCCCATGAATTCAGAGTCCGTTACCCGATTGAAGGGGTGAGCGGGCTTCCATCCGGTGCTAGCGGTGTAGTCACGGTTGCCAAGCACGTTTTCATTAACGTTACGGCTCACCACCACCGCCGCGTAGTAACGCCCGGACGTGGTGTCGAAATATCCGTAAAGGCGACCGCCCTCGGCCGATGTGGCGATCGGCACGTAGCGCTCGTGGTCGCCGTCGCCATAGAACAGGCCGTTGACCGTCGGGAGGTTGGGATTAATGACTTGCGCATTGGCGCTGCCGACGGGCACGAGAAGTGCGGCGAGAGCGATGGCCGCTAAGGCAATCAGGGATAATTCACGGTTTTCGTCTGAACGAGTGACCGCATGGGGGGATTTCACATTGGTTTTCATCGAATCAATTGGGGGTTGGGACTAAGGGAGAGGGGGATGGCACCGCACGGGCAGCTGCGGATCGCGAAATGAATATGGGGAGGAGGGGGGTGGAGACCGATGGGCTCCGTTGGGGGGAGTTTGAAACGGGGGCGGAGGGGAGAACTTGGGAGGACCTCGTGGGGTGGGTCTTTGTGCAAGCCGGGTGAATAATCAGCCTAAATTGACTTTTTTGCTATTACGCCATGGCGTAGGGTCCCCCAAGATCCCGATTGCCATGTGGATTGAGGGAAATTTTTCCTAAAGCACGCTTGCGGGGCATGTGCCTTGCCGACATAGTCGCGCGCGACCCGACCGGGGCTCACAGCAGACCGGACGTGATTTCATTCAAGCCATGAGCGACACATCTTCGGCGACTGCGAAACTGACACTGCCTAAAGACCTTGCGGCCGCAAACGGCATGGTAAACGTGCAAATCGACGGCGTTTGGCAGCAGTTTCCCAAAGGCACACGGATGATTGAAGCCTGCAGGAAAGCCGGCATCATCGTCCCCCACTATTGCTACCACCCGAAGCTGAGCTCCCCCGGAAACTGCCGGATGTGTCTCGTGCAGATGGGCATGCCCCCCCGCAGTGCGCCGGGCCAGGAACCACAGCGGGACGAAAACGGCTACGAGCCGATCGGCTGGATCCCGCGCCCGGTGATCGCCTGCGCCAACACGGTTTCGGAAAACATGGGCATCCGCACAGGTGGCGAGCTCGTCGAAAAATGCCGTGAGGGCGTGATGGAATTCCTGCTCATCAACCACCCGCTCGACTGCCCGATCTGCGACCAGGCCGGCGAGTGCCGCCTCCAGGAACACTCGGTCGAGCACGGTCGCGGCGTTTCGCGCTTCGTGGACATGAAGGTGAAAAAACCGAAAAACGTCGAGATCGGCCCGCGCATCCGGCTCGACGACGAGCGCTGCATCATGTGCAGCCGCTGCATCCGCTTCATGGACGAGGTGGCCGGCGATCCGGTGCTCGGTTTTACCCAGCGCGGCACCCACACCACTCTAACAGTCCACCCCGGACGCCTGTTGGATTCCAACTACTCGCTCAATACCGCCGACATCTGCCCGGTCGGCGCGCTGACATCGAATGATTTCCGCTTCCAGATGCGCGTCTGGTTTCTCAAGGAAACCCCGACCATCGATGTGAACTGCGGCACCGGCACCAACATCACCGTCTGGGCCCGCGGCAATACGATCCACCGCATCACCCCGCGCCAGAATGACGAGGTGAACTCGACCTGGATGCCGGACTCCCATCGTCTTAACTTCCACTA